>JAFGTN010000846.1 GCA_016934075.1 Pirellulales bacterium | reverse complement strand
GGCGAGCGATACCGCTTTGCTCCAAAGTGTCAAGCAGCGGTGGTAGAATAACCTTATTGGGAACCGGGCGGGTGATGTCGCTGATCACCACGCAGGCGTTTTTTCGCCCCCGGGCCAATTCTGCCAACGGTCGTGTGCCGGTCGGTTGACGCAGACGCTCTTCCAGCGTGGCCACCGGATCGGCAAGCGGTTGGGCAGGGCGGTAGACTAAACTCTTTACAAAATTATCGTCCGGCAACTCGACCGATAATCCGGTACGACCATAAGCAAGCTCCACCCGCATTTTCGCACTCCCGCGGGCAACCCTTTATTTCAGGCGCCTGCTTGAAAAGAACATGAAAAGGATTGCCGAACAATATGACAGCACGAATCCATCTGGAACCATGCATGTCGCATAAGGGATCGTGGGTGCGAATTCGCGTCGGCGTAGACTACGACTTCTCTCCGCCTTCGCTTTCTGATTCGTCTTCCTTCTTCTTTTTTTTCTTTTTCATCGCGAATTTATAAACCCGAACTTTGTCGAGTCCCAACGGGCTGTCGCCTTCCTTCCAACGGTCGGAAGCCTTAAGGCGTTCTATACGCTCGGCTCGCGTCAACACGCTACGACTGCGTACAAGTCCCGCACGAACTTTAAGGCTTTTATCCATCGTCATGGTTACTTCTCCTGAGATTGTGCTTTGCCACCGACACTTCAATTCTCCCCGCGATCGGTCGGCCAATTATCTTTCGCTATTTGTCGGTGAGGTGAACTGGTCACCCCGGCTATTTTTTCATGGTTTGTGACATATGGTCAAGCCACCAACTCCTAAGGAACAGCCATATGTTGACTGGAGCCTGCCCAGTTTAGGGAAACATATTAATATATTGGCGCGACATAAAACCTGCAAGGGGGGTAGCCGTAGCGGATATATGCGGTAACACAATTGCCCCTCACATGCGGGGGTAGTTATGTCATATATAGGATGACTGCTACAAAAAGTCCTCTTTGGCTGGCAATTTTTCGTGGCAGACCACTGCTTATGTTGGCCAATTGGCGTGTAAAAACTACTCAATCGCCCATTTCCGGCCCACATATCCTCAAAAGCAATAAAAAATCAAATAAGAGATCACGCACTCTCCTCAACACCACTTTCCAGAAATCCCCTCGGATAATGTCGCTGAAAACAAAAAAGATCATCTCTGACTCACTCGCCAGTGGGGCATATTAGTGATTATTTTTGGCTTTTTTTATCCAATCTGCGTAAACTTAAAATAGAGCCCGGCTTCATCAATACGGGCGTTTTTCGACATCGCTTCCACCAGCGAACGACTCGCTTCGGCGAGCGGGAGGCGCGTTATGAGCCATGATCTGAAGCAATCGTTTACCATGATAATCGGCTTTGCTCTCGGATTTGCCATGGCGTCTGTCTTTGTGCCCAGTAATCTAGCCTTGACACTGACCACCGGAGTTGTGTGCGGCATATTGGCCGGAGCATTCTATGCACAAGTCAGCTATGGCGACGTCTTTTGGCACATGGGCGAATCAATTGTTTCCGTCACCGGCAGCAAGCAACTGTCGACTCATTCGAATACGTCGACTGAAAGTACCGAGCGATCAAAGTACTCGGACGCAAAATCGAAGGCTGAAAACCGGTCTGAAAACCAGACCGGGAAGTCGGCTGATAAAAATCGTTCCACTAGCAGTTTTTCTACATCGAGGTTTCGTGTCATGTCCACGGGAAGTAATGCAAAACACAAAAAATCCCTGCAAAAAGAGAAGTCTTATTGGATATCCCACCAACGGTCACAGACCTTTATACCGGGCCGGCAGGAACAACAGGGCCGGCGATACCAGAGAAGAGTGAAACCTCGCGAAGGACTACGAATCGATTCGTAGCCTGACATCAACGGATCGAACCAGGTAAACAAAGAATAAAAAATGCCCCGCCAAATCCTCGGAGTTAAACCCTGGCGGGGCAAATGGTGTTTTTTGTTCGGCCCTAGTCTTTAGCCCTTTGCAATGCTCGTGTGTAACGCTTTGGGTCCGCTTGGAAACGGGCCATTGTCTGGGCGTTCACGAACATATACAGCCGGCCCTCGAACACCGCACACGATTCAGTTCGGCCGGCTTTGCGGGCATTCTCCTCGAAGGAAAGCACCGGGTCATTGCCCGCATTAACCGGTGCATATCGTTCAGGATTTGAACGGAAGGCCCTGTGTTGCTGCGGACCGCACATGTGGTAAGTACGCCCCTCGAACTCGACCGCAAAACGCGAATCGCCCAGAGTCCACACCTCCCCGCGAACCAGATCCACCGGGCAATAACCATCGAGCCCAATTGGCGTTTTGTTGTCACGAGTTTTTCCCCACTCTTCCGGTTCAGGCGGCTCCGCCATTTTCATGTCGTCCGGCTCGGGCGCGGGCTTCCGCGGTTGGGGTTGTTGTAGTTCCGCCATCCGCGAATCCCTCATTTCCGACATTGTGTCGTCTGTATGCGAACGTTGCGATTTCCACGCTTTCGGAACCGCCCACGGCTCGGCAGGCGATTCATAGGCGGTTTGTCGAACTGGCTCAAATGCCGATTGCTTGGCTTCGGCCACCGATTCATCTGTTCCCGAATCTTTCGTGGGAACCTCAGCCCGCACAGTTTCGGAGGTAAGCGGTTCGGATTCAACGGCTTTTTCCTGTATTAGCTGGATTTTTTCAGATTGCGAAACAAGCGGAGTTTCTGCTCGCACAATCAGATTTTCCTCAACCGTTGGCTCCTTGGAATCCGAGGCGGATCGTGCTCTCAAGGTCAAAACTGAGCTATCGGGCACCGGATCGGCAGATCCTTTGTTTGGAGCCGGAGTTGCCGGAGCCGGAGGCTTATCGGTCGAAGGCGGAGTTTCCGCCGGTGGTGTCAGGGAGGGTGCCTTACCTTCGTTCGGCATTGTCCCCGGTGTCATCGGTTGGTCAGGCAGATTTTCCATACCCGGCACAGGCTGGTCGAAACCGGATCCCGGATCGAAGCCCGGCTCCAACTGGAAAGGCGCGGCACCCGGTTCACCAGGCCCGGTCGCCGGTCCCTCGCCCACTGGCGGCAAGTAGTCCCCACCCGGTTGCGGAGCGGTCGGCGATATATATTTTTCTTCCTTGGGCAACGGCTCGGGCTTAACACCCTCCGGAGCCGGTAATCTCTCCAGGCCTTCCGCCTCGGGGAAAGTGATGTCGGGACGTTGCTGTGGCCATCGTCGCCAAACCGTGGGCCAATAGCCCCAGTATCTGAAGTTGGGCTGACAGTTCGGACCGCAACAAGACGACGAGTCCTGGCCAGGCACGATCTTTACCCCCTGAATCGGAGATATACCGGCTGCTTCCGCGACGCCTTGCGTATGGGTAGTAAATCCCAGCACGACTATCGCGAGTAATGCAACCATGCAAACGGCGGGCAGGGGTGCATAGGTTTTTCGGGTTAACATGAAAGGGTCCCCCCAATGTTATTGAAGTCTTACGTCGGAACTTCTTTGTACAGCACACAAGATTGCATGCTTTGCTTGGTTGCCGGCTTTAGCCTATGCTAAAAACCACGATATAAAGTGTCTATCTTTTAATTCACCCACATCGGTTAGTACAATCGCTGTCGATAACCGATCATCTGGAAGCTTCGTATTGAGGATGCTGCAAGTGAGCCGAAACCGAAGGCTCGCTCGAACGGTCCGATAATCTTGCCAACCAGTGATGTGGCGGCAATAGACGGATCGGCATCAATGAACACCCGGTCGCCAGGCATAATCTGGTAGTTCGTACTTGTCATGCCTCCGGTCGTTATGGCATCCCAGTCAACCGGCAGGATCTGTTGGCAACCGAAATCACCCGGCGCGGGCCGCGCTATCCAAATATTCTTGCTCGACAACTGCGACAGGCCCTGAACCTGCGAAATCGCATCCAACACCGTCTCGTTACCGGTCACGGGTACTCGGACAACATTATCGCCCTGGCCGGCACCTGACGTAATTATGTAATATGTTTTGCTGTTATAAGCACCTATGTCAACCGAAACTTCAGGCGAGTCCAGAAAATGACACAGTTGTTTCTCAATTGCCAGTTTGGCTTCCATCACAGTCATGCCCGCAACGTAAACCGATCCATATTGGCGCAAGTTGACCGTTCCATCGGGACCAACCAGATACGGTCCGGTCACCGGTTGCAAGCCCGAGGCACGTCCCAATGTCACGGACACCTCCGGCTGGCGGAGTATTTCTTGCAGGTGTTTTCGAATGACAACCGTGGCCTCGTCGATGGTCATGCCCGCCACACGAACCCAACCGTAGGCCGGACCCAAGTTGATCTTGCCCTCGTCGACGATGAAGTAGTCGTAGATCGGCTGGTCAATGAGTGTATTGAGCACTCGGACCTGCAACACGTCATAGTTTTCGATGTGATACGGCGGCAAGGGCATCAACTTAAGCACCTCGATTTGAATCACATCTGGCGGCTCTATACGATATGCGGGCAACGACCGCATGGCCATCTCTCGCGGGGGTTGCATCGGCGGCGGTACCGGACACTCGCGTGCATTATCATATACGTCAAGCATATGACAGCCGCTGAAGGCGGTTAATAGTAACGGTACACAAAGTAGTATTCGAATGTTCATGCTATGAGAACTCCGCTAAGTCGACCGAGATCGAACCGCTTTTGACCAATTTTTGGAGTATTGCCCACGTTTTTGTCACTCTATCAGGAGCATTCAGCTAACTATTTAAGCTTGCTCGGAATACTTTTCCTCATCGCCACAGTTACCAGGAAATCAGGTAACTTCGGGTGTACTTGCTTCACCATATTGCAGGTGCGCACCAATCATTACGACCCTATTAATCGGCGATATCGGAATAATCGGCAAAGTTTCTCACACACTTGAATATCGTGGCGAGAAATGAGCGTTTTGGGAAAGAATTTCCACAAGATTGGTGGGCAAAACGTGAATTTCGCAAGAAAACCGTATAATTTTAGCTTGCGGATTACGGCAATGAATATGCTCGTTCTTGGCACCGCCAAGACTGGATACAGCCGTTTTATGTCGAGCTACTGAATAACCTGGTCGCCTAGCGTCATATACCGCCTGTCGCCCAGGTGATGCACGGCTTTTCCGGCCGGTGTCTCGCAGAGTAGCCGATCGCCGTCATAGGCCTCCGTATCGACGGCAGCCGCGACCGCCTCGCCCAAGATCAAGCCCAAGTGGTCGTTGCCGTAGATTTCGACCAGTTTGCATTCGAGATAGCCGATCACGCCGTCGGGAATTTTGCAATCGACTTGCTTCGCATCGATCGACTTGATATTCAACTTGACAAACTTATCAACATCCGCGCCGGAAACTGAACCCGTGGCCGTGACCATCTCGACCTGCGAGATATTGGGCACCGAAACCACAAACTCGCCGGTCTCTTCGATATTGGTGAAGGTCTTGTGCTTGCGGCCAACGCCAACCAAAACACGACTGGGAGATTTCTGCGCCGGACATGCCCACGCAATCGGCGCAACGTCATACTCTCCACTCTTCGATACACTGGAAACCAAAACAACCGGACCGGTATTAATCAGTCGATAGGCTTCATCCAGAGGCATGTCTTTATATGTCATTTTATCAATTATCCGAAAACACCTTCGTGCTTTCTTCCTTTGTAACCGGTGTTTGCATATCGTCGGTTTTTAATTGCACACGAACGCGCTGATCGCCGGCCTGGCCACACTTGACACGAACTTGATAGGTCGTGTCAACCTTGGGCGAAAGCCGTCGTATCGGTTCGAAACTTATGCGATTACCACTTACATTCGAGCGGATGTCAGCCGGCCCCTTGGCATCGATAAGTTGCATAGACGGCGGTAGCGTGACTTCCAGACACACATTGTTGCTGGCCTTCGAACCCTGGTTAACAACACGAATTTCGTAAAGCGTCTCGCCGCCTAATTCCACCGGATCCTCCACATCAGCAACCTCGAAACTTATGGCGGATATCCCGTCTACGATTATCTCCTTTTGCTCCTCGACCGACAGAGCTCCCTCGGCCGTACCGCGATATGTCAGCTTCTGTTCGCCGATCACCTCCGGCATAGCAGTCAGTATTACACTACCGGTCTCGTTGACCGGCAGTTCGGCCAATGCCCAGGATACAGTTTTGGTTTGAGCGTCATAGTGGCCGTTGTTATTAGCTTTGATAAAGCGCATGCCCTCGGGGAGTTTGGCTTGCAGCTTGACGTCACGGGCCGGTGCCGTACCGGGATTGCTGACGGACAGTTTATAGGTTGTTTGCCGTTCAAGGAAACGCCGTTTGGGACCTGAAATTGCCAACTGAAGTTGTGGCGCAATAACTTCCAACGGCTGTTCTTCGGTCGTTTGCAAACCGGATTTTCCACGTGCAATCAAAATGTTCGTCACCTTGCCGGGCCGCGCTGCGATCAGTTTCAATTCCAACGTGCGGCTCTGGTTCGGTTTCAAGTCGCCGATCTCGTATTCCAATTCCGCCCCGGCCGGATGCTGCAAGCCGTTGGGAACTTGCTCCTGCAAAACTACACCACGGGCTACGCCCGATCCCGGATTGGAAACAGTAATCTTAAGACTAACCTCTTCGCCGATTGTAACGGACCGGGGCATTGTGGTTTGTACTACCAGTTCCGGCTTGGTGGCACGGGTACGAACCGAAGCGCTGGCATTGAAATGTACAGTTGCAACACTGCCTATTTCTCCCTCGGAAAGCGGCATAAGCTTGGTTTCGACGGTCTTTTCGTCGCCCGGTTTCATGTCGCCCAAAATCCAGACAACTTCACCGCGAGCGTTTCGCGAAGCCCTGGGAGTTGTGGCCATCAGACGAGTACCTTTGGGCACCTGGTCGCGGATTTCTACTCCACTAGCCGTGATCGTTCCCGTGTTTCGCACCACCACCCGAAAGGTTGCTGGGCTGCCGACTTGAATTTCAGGCGGGGCCAGCTTTTCGATAGATAATTGAGGCGATTGCGAGCCGTCCAAACTACGGTCGCGGGCGGGCGTACCCGTACCTTCCGCAATTATGCTCGTAGCACCGGCGGATGCCCCAGGTCCGGTGGCCGACAATCCCGGCCCGTTGGCCAATGTATCGCTAACCGGGGCTCGTAACATCTGTGGCATGTTATTGCTTTGTAAAGGGGTCGGTTTTTGCACACCACCCACCGAAGGAGCGACGGGTGGCCGTGAAGCGAGTTGCCCGGGCTTTGAAGAATACCGGCTTCCAAGAAGCGAGTTCTCGCCTCTCGCCGCAGCAATCCCCTGTTTAGCCGATATTGTTTTTTCCGCAGCGCGATTCGCGGTTTCCAGCGGAGCCGCCGCTACTTGATCCGACCCCAATGTACGCGGAGCGGCCAAGGCAGGGGCCGCCGATATGCCGGGCGAGGATATTTGCGGTTTGATGCGATCCACTGGTGGTATTGTATTTGTGTTAGACGGCATAACGATCTGGTCAGTTCGCCCCGGATCTGTTTTATCGCGTTGATCATTTGAAGAAGGCTTTACCGAAGCACTCGACAAAACGACTGATGAAGTGGCAGATGGTTCAGGCATGCCCACTTCTCGAAGCGGATTGGGATCAGAATGCTGACCGGAACCGGCTGATGTCAGCAACGGCGGTGGATTCTTAACCGCTAGAACCGATTTGACCGCTGCCGATTCGGACAACGACTTTGCCGGAAGTGGTTGTGGCGGCAATACCTCGTTCGACGCTTTTTTGCCTTCATTTTGTTTTTCAGTCACTGTATCGGTCACAACCGTCTCGACTTTGGGTTCATCCGCCGCCGATTGGTCGTCGCCTCGTTGTGCCTGAGCAATTGCGATCCAACCAATGGCCGACACAACGGCCAATGCTGATATGCGAATAATAAGACGCTTCATGAGTCTGAGACTTTCCTATAGAGAAAGGGTCGAATCCATGCCGCCTCAGTGGGGGAGGCACCGAACAGTCCAATACCGGAACTGAAACTCTACCGGTAGCGGCGTGGGTTAGTACCAAATTCCGTCATGGCAGGAAAGAGCAATTTTCGGCAAATGGATAGTCTGCGCACGCATGGTGGTTTATTGCCCCCAGAAATGTGACATGTATTTAACGCCTTTAATCAAGTGGTTTTCGGAGCATTGCAAAGTGCTTCAACCCGTGGTACAACACTGCTATAGCAGTATCATCGTTTCAAAAAACACCTTTAACAATACAACTGGAGCCGGCCATGAAACGCTTCTTTTTACCGATCTGCCTGATTTTATCTTACTTTGTGCACTCACCCTGGTCGGCAAAAGCCGAAGCAAAACTTCTCCCGAAACAAAACAATATCTTCGTTTCCGCTACAAACGGTTACCACACCTATCGCATTCCCTCCATTATCGTAACCAACAAAGGCAGCGTTCTAGCTTTCTGCGAAGGCCGCAAGAACAGCCGTAGCGACACCGGCGATATCGATATGATACTGCGACGCAGTACCGACGGCGGGCAAACGTTCTCCAAACAGCAGATCGTCTGGGACGACGGCCCTAACACGTGCGGCAACCCCTGCCCCGTGGTCGACTGCTCGACCGGTACTATCTGGCTTTTGATGACGCATAACCTGGGCCGGGACCACGAGCGGCAGATCAAAGCCCGAACGAGCAAGGGCACGCGAACCGTGTGGGTATCGAAGAGCACCGACGACGGTCACACGTGGTCGAAACCCGTGGAAATAACATCGACGACAAAGAAGCCGAATTGGACCTGGTATGCCACCGGGCCCGGCGCGGGGATCCAACTTCGTGACGGGCGATTGGTAATCCCCTGCGATCATATGGTAGCCGACAGCGATCAGTATAACTCGCATATCATCTACAGCGACGATTACGGTAAGACGTGGCAACTCGGCGGCACGGCCTCTCCGAAGGTCAACGAGTGCGAGGTGGTGGAACTGGCCGATGGGCGGCTGATGCTGAACATGCGAAACTACGACCGCGAAGTACACACACGTGCAATCGCTACAAGCCGCGACCGCGGCATGACATGGTCGAAGGTAACGCATGACAAAGCGTTGATCGAGCCGATTTGCCAGGCTAGTTTCCGGCGATATTCGACCATCAGTTCGGGCGGCAAGAACCGGCTCCTGTTTTCCAATCCGACCGAGGCCAACCAGCGTAAGGAAATGACCGTGCGGATGAGCCTCGACGAGGGCAAAAGTTGGCCGGTGGGACGGGTGTTGCACGCCGGACCGGCCGCCTATTCCTGCCTGGCAGTGTTGCCCGACGGCAAGATCCTTTGCCTCTACGAACGAGGGCTGAAAACCCCCTACGAAACAATTACACTTGCGCGGTTTGGGCTGGATTGGTTGGAGAAGTAATGGACTAGACAACAACCCTCCTCCTACCCGGCCGCATCCCGCGGTCCAAACCACACCTACACAGGAAAAGGAATTAAAAATGGCAGATACATCGCGACGTTCGTTCATCAAGGCGGCCGGTCTGGGAGTCGCCTCCTTTGGCATCGGCGGCATTGCAAATGCCGCCGAAAAGAAGATACAAGGCTTCGACGACAAGGGGAAGAAGACGAAAACAGCCGAAAAGTGGGAGCCGGTTTCGGACCGCAAGATCCGCGTGGGGATCGCCGGACACGGGTTTTGCAAGTTCGGACAGTCGTTCGGTTTCCAGGATCACCCCAACGTGGAAGTCGTGGCCGTCACCGACCTCTTCCCCGACCGATGTGCCGCCATGGCCAAGGCCTGTCGCTGCAAGAAACCCTATCCGTCGTTTGAAGAGATGGTCAAGAACGACTCGATCGAGGCCGTGTTCATTGCCACCGACGCGCCCAGCCACGCGCGGCTGAGCATATTGGCACTGGGCCTGGGCAAGCATGTGTGCACGGCCGTACCGGCCACGTTCGGATCGCTGGAAGACGGCGAGAAACTGTTCGAAGCTTACAAAAAGGCTGCCGGTCCCAAGTACATGATGATGGAAACCAGTGCATATCACAACGACCTGTACGCCATGCGTGAACTATACCGGGCCGGAAGATTCGGCAAAATGATCTACAGCGAAGGTGAATACTATCACTATTGTCCCCAGCCGCTGGAATCATATAAAGGCTGGCGAATCGGCCCGCCGCCGCAATTGTATCCCACGCATTCCAATGCGTATTACAACGCCGTGACGGGCGGCAGTTTCACCGAAGTTTCGTGCATGGGCATACCAAGTATCGTACCGCACCTGATGGCAAAAAACAACGTCTATAAGAATCCCTTCGGCACCGAGATCGCGTTATTCCGCACCAGCGAAGGAGGCATGTCTCGGATGGCAGTAAGCTGGGACACACCCGGCGACCACGGCGAAAAGGGCCGAGTACGCGGTCAGAAAGGTTCTTATTACGGCCAGCCCCAGGCACTCGACACCAAGGGCGTCAATGTGAACAAGCCGCCGCTACCGCCGGGAATGGCCGCCGGACACCACGGCGGATCATCCGGATATCTGACCAACGAGTTCATCACCTCGATCCTGGAAGATCGCAAGCCGCTGGTCGACATTGCCATGGCATTGAACATGACCGTCTCGGGCATTGTGGCCCACCAGTCGGCCATGAAAGACGGCGAACTGTTGAAGATCCCGCAGTATAAGTACCCGGGGTGATTTGAAAAGCGGTCATATTGCACATCTAACATCGTGAGCGACTGCGTTAGTCACCGGTCCCACTACCCTGATAAAACCGGCAGCTGACTACGTACCGATCATGCTGTCGTTCACAGTCGAGGGCGACCGTGCTACAATGCTTGGCATGGACGGCGCGATGTTTTCAATATATTTTCTGCAAGGTCTGTTGTTGGGGCTGCAGGGCGGTTTTTCGCCCGGGCCGTTCACCACATTGGTCATTTCTGAATCGCTGGCTTACGGCCGCAGCGCCGGGCTGAGGTGTTCTTTGGCGCCACTGATCTCCGATCCGCCGGTAGTGCTTTTGAGCCTGACGGTTCTCAATCAGATTTCCGGCACCGACGCGATCCTGGGCGTGATCTCGCTATTGGG
>JAFGTN010000011.1 GCA_016934075.1 Pirellulales bacterium | reverse complement strand
ACCGGTCGTTTATCGTATCGACATATCCAATCCCGGATCACTTGCCACCGAGGGCGTTGTTGTTACCGACGAAATCCCCGACGGATTGCAATACGAAGGCAGCACGCCGCCGGCCGAACTTGCGGGCACGAAGTTGCGTTGGAACCTGGGAACACTGGCCCCGCGCGGCAGCAGTTCCATAGAGGTGCGACTAAGGGCCACCCGTTCGGGCAGCGTTACCAGTTGCGCCGAAGCCACCTCCACCGGAGCGCTCAAGGCCCGCGACTGTGTAACTACCACGGTCGGACAAGCCACCATCGACATCCAGGTACTGGGCCCGCAGCAGGTCTACGTGAACGACATGGTGGACTTCAAGGTCACGATCGCCAACCGTGGACAGGCCCCGGCCTCGGGTCTGATACTAGTCGATCGATTCGATCCGGGTCTGCAACATGATAGAGCCCGCAGCCCCATCGAACGAGACCTGGGCAGGATCGAAGCCGGCAAATCCATAGAGATCAGCGGACTGAGATTCCGCGCCACTCAAGCCGGCCGCCTCTGCCATACTATCGAAGTTCTCGACAGCAGCGAAAAACTCATCGCCTCGGGCCGCGGATGCGTAAACGTAATCGCTCGATCATCATCCACACCCCCACCGAGCACAACCCCACCGCCGGGCACGACGCCATCGTTCCCACCACAAAAACCGGACTCACTGAAAGTATGGCGAAAGTGCCAGCAAACCGCCAAGGTAGGCGATGTGATCAAATGCGAAATTTTCGTCGCCAACGAAGGCAATCAGCCCATCACCGGAGTTCATGTAGTCGAAAACTTCAACGCCAACCTATACCCAACCAACGCCACCGACGGCCACAAATACGAAACCAACCGCCTCTCCTGGATGTTACCATCCATCCGGCCGGGCGCCACCGAACACCTGATCGTACATTATCGATGCGAAGCGGCCGCCGCCCGAACATGTTGCAGTGTCGACGTTCGTACCAGCCAGGGAGAAACCGCGAAAGATGAGAGTTGCCTGCAAATCATCCCCGACTTCTCCCAACCACCGTCGACATCGGGAAGCGGCACGCCGAGTACAACTCCCACCGGTAAGTTGACCGTCAAGGTTAAAGGCAATCACAATCCGGTCACGGTCGGCAAAAGAGTTTTATATACAATCGATATTACCAATGAATCATCGGCAGCGGATCATAATATTGTGGTAACGGTTACCGTACCTCCGCAGATGCAGCTCAGAAGGACCGGCAACACCGATCCCAACAATATCGATGCGATTCCCGAAGGCCAGGAGATCCGCTTCGCCGAACTGGCGGAAATGCGCCCCGGAGAAAGCCTTACTTGGCGAGTGGCGGTCGATACGATCAAGGCCGGTACCAGCGTTCTGCGGGTAAAAATCGACAGCAAGAATTCATCAAGATCTGTGTTCGGACAGACAGAAACGACAATCCAAGCGCCTTAGCGTGTGATATGCTTCGATTATCCGCCGGCAATCGAAAGTTTTTGTGGCTGGGGGCAATTCTTCTCGGCTCGTGTTTTTTAGACGGGTGCGGATCATCGCGGGAAGTGCAAGAGGATGTGCCAAAACACGATAAAATCACATCCTCCGCGAAAACCACAAAAGAACCAGCCAAGCCCTCCGGGGAACGGACAAAAGTTCATTATCAAAAAGATCCTGTCCAGAATACCGCGAAGAAAAAAAATATATTTGCAGGAGAACCGCACATTGAAGTGGTTGCGAAAAAACCGCTTGTACGAAAACCATCGACTGAATTCGTTAAGATCGATCCAGTCGCACTCCAAAAAGCCGGTATTCGTCGCATCGCCGGCAAACATCTGACTCTCTTCACCGATTTGCCGCAGAGCCCGGCCGTCGACGAGCTACCAGCCGTCTTCGATCAGGCGTTTGGGCAGTGGTGCGAATATTTCGGGATAAATCCGGCCGAGCACGATGCCTGGCACATCAACGGGTTTCTGATTAAAAACAAGGAACCCTTCGAGCGTCTCCGGCTCATGCCCCTCGGCAATCTGCCTTTCAAGCACGGCTATTCGCAGAGCAACCGGCTCTGGCTTTACGATCAGAAGAGCGACTACTACCGCCGCCACCTGCTACTGCACGAAGGCACACACTGCTTTATGGATACGTTTCTCGGCGGTTGCGGACCGCCTTGGTATATGGAAGGCATGGCCGAGCTACTGGGTACACATAGCTGGAAGGACGGCAAACTGGAATTGAATTACTTCCCCGCCGCCAAGGAAGAAGCACCGCTGTGGAACCGTCCTAAAATCGTCTCCAACGCCGTAGCCGCCGGTCGCCTCCGCTGCTTTGAGCAAGTTCTGGGATACGGCCCCACCGACCACCAAGTCAATGAGCCTTACGGCTGGTGTTGGACGGCAGCCGTACTGCTGGACCGCCACCCGCGTTATCACGAACGCTTCCGCGCCCTTTTCAAAAAAATCACGGATGCGGATTTCAACCAGCGTTTCAAGCAACTCATTGGCGACGATTGGGAGGATCTGCAAGCACAGTGGCTGGCGTTTGTGGCTGATCTCGAGTTCGGGCATGACGTGGGGCGAACCGATATCCAGCTCAGCCCAAGCGAGCCGCTGCCACCCGAGGGCAAAACAGTCCGCATTCAGGCCGACCGCGGCTGGCAGAACTCGGGCATCCAGCTTAAGGCCGGACGAAAGTATCGCCTGCGGGGTAAAGGGCGCTACCAGGTAGCCGATAAGCCAAAGATCTGGTGGTGCGAACCCGGGGGAGTCACGATTCGCTATTATCGCGGCCGACCGCTGGGGATCCTTTTAGGCGCTCTCTATCCCAACCAACCCGATAAAAATACAAACCCCTTTGAAAAACCGTTTGCAATTGGGCTGGAGACGACATTCACCCCTCGGGTGGACGGTATGCTTTTCTTGAAAATCAACGATTCTTCGGCCGAATTGCACGACAATGCGGGACAATTGCACGTACGCATAGAACCAGCCGGTAACGGGGGAGGTTGACGGATTGAAAGCGGGGGCAAAGAATAGATGTCCTCGGATATCGGACCAGCACAATTAATCCCAAGCAGTGAAATTTCATGAATTATATCGAGCGACAGGACCCGGACCTTTGGGCCGCGATTAACGGCGAAATCGAACGTCAGCGTAGCGGCCTGGAGATGATTGCCAGTGAAAACTATACCAGTCCGGCGGTCATGCAAGCCACGGGCAGCGTGCTTACGAACAAATATGCCGAAGGCTATCCGGGCCGTCGCTACTACGGCGGTTGCGAGTTCGTCGATATCGTCGAGGATCTGGCCCGCAACCGCGCTCGCGAGCTTTTTGGCGCCGACCGGGCAAATGTTCAGCCCCACAGCGGCGCGCAGGCCAACACGGCCGTTTACATGGCGGCACTCGAACCGGGTGACACGGTGCTGGGTCTCGATCTTGCCCACGGTGGACACCTGACGCACGGCATGAAGCTCAACGTATCGGGCAGCCTGTACAATTTCGTCAGCTACGGTGTGCGTCCCGACACCCACCGCATCGATTTCGACCAGATCGCCTCGCTGGCCAAAGAACATAAGCCCAAGATGATCGTGGCCGGGGCCAGCGCATATCCCCGCGAGATCCCCCACGGCAAGTTCGCCGAGATCGCCGAAGCATGCGGCGCCAAGCTATTTGTCGACATGGCCCACTACGCCGGTCTGGTAGCCGCCAAGCTGCACGACGACCCCGTGCCCGTGGCCGACTACGTTTCCACCACCACGCATAAAACGCTCCGCGGACCGCGGGGCGGCATGATCCTCTGCAAGGCCGAATATATCAAGGACATCAACCGGGCCGTCTTCCCCGGCCAACAGGGCGGGCCCTTGATGCACGTCATCGCCGGCAAGGCCGCCTGTTTGGGCGAGGCGCTGCGGCCGGATTTCAAAATCTATTGCCAGCAGATTCTCGACAACGCACAAACGCTGGCCGAGTCGCTTACGGCCGGCGGGCTGCAACTCGTCAGCGGCGGAACCGACAACCACCTCATT
>JAFGTN010000845.1 GCA_016934075.1 Pirellulales bacterium | reverse complement strand
GTCGGACCTGTGTGAGTTTCAACTCGGGGCCGACTACGCGTCGGATGAAGGGGTCGGAAAGATAGACGAAGCCGTGTTCCTCTTCGGCTCCACGGGGCATGAGGGTGCGGATGTATTTGAACTCGGTGGATTCGCCCAGGCGTTTGATGCCTTGTTTGCCATCGATTGTCCACAGCACACGCTCCAAGGCCGCTTTGGAATTGCTACGGACGTGCAGGTCGGGCCGCGGATAGGCCGAAAAGGCATGGATGGCACGGTCCGGCGTGCCCACGTGGACGTAATCTACACCGAGAATCTTGCCGGTGGTGCGAATCGCATCAGACCGCGAATCTTCGGCCGTTTTGAGGAAACTGTCCATTCGCAGGCGGAACACCTGTGGCTGTTTGATCTTGAACAGCAGCGTGATGTCGCTACCCACGCGAAAGTCGAGATCGCTGCCGGTCATGGCCACTCCGTCGACCACCATGTTGTAAAACGGTCGCGAGAGCGGATCGGTTTGAATGGCCAGTTGGGATTTCAGACGCTTGGTCGTTTGATGTGTCTGGGCGGATCGGGCGGCCTGGCTGAAGAGGTGCGTGCCCCACAGATCGCCCGCCTCGCTGATCTCGAGTAGTTTGCCCACCGAACCGAAGAGCACGAAGTACTGGTCCTCCGGCACGCACTTTGAGAGTTCCGAGACCTCGTACTTTTTTCCCGCAATGTTTTGAGCAGCCAGCATCTTTCCCCAGGGGTGACTTTTGACCGTTGGCCCGACCAGGTCGGCCACGTTGCTGGTTTCGAATTTCGGGGTGCCCATATGGGGTTCCCCCTCAGGAGTCACCGTCCGCATAGTGTCGAGTTGCAGACTCTCCTGGACGGCCAGTGCCCCGGTGAAAACGGAGAATAGATCGACATTACGATCCGGTCCGCGCCGCCCGCGTCGACTACGTCCGGTCAACTTGTCGATCATTTTGAACACTTCGTCCGACTTGCCTTCGTTGCGGGCAAGCTGCAAGGCCACGTATTGCAGGTAGGGGTCTTGGGGGTTGAGTTTCAATTGCCGTTCGGCTTGCTCCAGTGTCCATGCCGTGGAGGTCTTGGCAGGGGTGTTCGGCGGCGGGCCATCTGAACGAGCAGATCCTTTTACGGTGAAAAAGACGGCACTGAATACGAAAATAGATAACAAAAGTCTGAACATTGTTTATCTCCCCAAATAGCTGTAAGATTGAGTTGTGACAGACGATATATCCCCTTGCCTGGCGTTCAGAAACGGCGCTCACGCGGAGGCCTCAGCTATACAGGCTCGGGAAATGTCCGGATATAACGTTTGGGGCAAAAAATTCTCAAGTTCATCCGAATCTTGCGTACGTGGTACGGTATGCCCACAATGAAGAGTGCGTTTTCAGAACAAAGTTGGAATGGTTTTATTGATTCTGTGTCAAAAAGAACGACATACCAGGGGAGGCATAATCGGAAAGGACAGCACCACAATTAAGATATAAATGCCGGATTGCAACCCGGCCTACGGCAACAATCACAGCCGAGGGCGGCTATGCAACAAGTTGGCTTACTTGTCTTCGATCATCCGCGAGAGGCGGTCGATTTGGACGCGGACACCTTCGAGGCTGGGATTGAGGCGCAGGGCGCGGCGGAAGCATTCCAGGGCCGAGACATGGTTGCCTAGTTGCAGGTAGGCTTGGCCCATGCCGGCGGCGGCGGCGAAGTGGTATGGATTTACTTCCAGGGCCTGATGGCAATCGCGGATGGATTCGACGTATTTTCCCAGGCTGAAGAACGCGATAGCGCGTTGGTTCCAGGCCTCGGCGAACCAAGCACTTTTTTCGATCAGTTCGGTGGCTTGTTTAACGGCTTCTTTGAACTGTTGTGCCGAATTGAGTCGCACGATGATAGCCAGACTTTTTCGGTCTGATTCGTTGCCGGCTCTGGTCCAGATGTTGCGGATGCCGTTCTCGGCGACCATACGCACGGTGCGGTCTTCATCGTGCAAGGCGCGACCGAGGGTTTGGTTGACTTCGTAGTCGCCCAGGAAACCGAGTGCCAGCACGGCTCCACGGCGAATTTCACGCGAGGGGTGCTCGGCCAGACGCTGAAGCGTTGCCGGGGTGTATGATTGCGAAACCTTGTTTATGAAGCCGGCCGAATCCTGACTATCAAGGTATTGTTGATAGAGGTTGCATAGTGCCGGTTTTCGCTTTTCTGGATTGTTGCTCACGGGGCCGCTCCAAACGTAAAACGATCGGCACCAAGCCTTGAGGTGCCATAGTTTCGATTGTAATTGGAAGAAGCCGATTTTCCAGTTAAAAAATCCCCCCGAGTGAGGATTTTGACGGCCAATTGTACGCAAGTTGGTGTGAATCAAGGGGATTGGGGGGATGCTCGGGATGAATAAACGTTGTTGGGATCCGTGGCGAGGTATCACAAATCAACTGGCTTCATTGATGGTTTGAACTAGGCTATGTTGAATGTTACAAGTAGAATGATAGATGGGAAAACGAACGCCCATCGGAATGTAATCGTCTGTAGGATCAAATCGTGTCGTTGTGGATTATTCGCGTTGCATTGATTGGAGCTATCGCCATCGGGACTTCCGAGGCATCCAAAGAAGGCTCGACCGAATGGCGTGAAGGAGACGCTTTTTACGAACAATTGGCAACACCTATTGGCGCGACCTGGTCGGGTACCCGTCTGGCCGATGTTGCGACCGGACTTTCGCGTTCTTATAACGTGGCCATCGTATTGGATCGCCGTGTAGATCCGGAACAAGCGGTTTCCTTTTCGGTTGCCGAAAGGCCGCTCATAGACGTGCTCGTCGAATTGGCACGACGCCGCGATCTGGGGATTTATCTCCTGGGTTCGGTTGCCTGTCTGTGCCCGCCGGATACGGCCGAGAGGGTGGAAATGGCCGGCCGCGCACGCCGCGCGGAGGTTCTCCGGCTGCAGAGTTCGGCCCGACAACGCTGGTCGGCCAAGGAATCGATGAGCTGGGATGAGTTGAGCACGCCGAGGGAGCTTTTATCGCAATTGGCGAAGCAGGGCCGTTTCGAGATTACCAACCTGGAGCGATTGCCGCACGACCTTTGGGCAGCCGGGCATCTTCCCAAGCTATCGCTGGCCGATCGGGTGAGTTTTGTCCTGGGGCAGTTTGGTTTGACGTATGAAATATCGGGCGATTCGAAAAAAATTCGGCTGGTTGCGATACCCGAGGCATCTGCTTCTGAAAGGACGCGGAAGGCTGGGGATACCGCCAAACATCACGTGGAGCAGTGGAAAACTGCTGCAAAACGGGCTATGCGGACAAAGCGTTCGGCACAGGCGAAAAAGTCACGTACAAGCGGCGGGAAGAAAGAGGTTCGGATCGAGAAGTTCACTGCGCGTGAGGTGGAAATCGAGCCTCTTCTGAGGCAATTGACCTCGCGGTTGGAGCTGACTTTGGAACTGGATCGAAAAGCGATCGATTTAGCCGGCATCAGTTTGGAGCGGCGTGTTACGGTAAGTCTTCAGCAGGTGACCCCCGAAGAAATGTTTGAAGAAATCTTAGCGCCGTTGGGCTTGAAGGCAACGTTTAGCGGAAAGACAGTGCGGATCAGTACTCTCGTCAAGAAATAAAAAACGGGGCGGTCATGCCGCCCCGCGGATGGTCACATATTTTCGTGTTTAACAACATCCGTGCTTTTCCAGCTTTTCGCGCAGTGTATCGGCGGTGAAGGGCTTGACCAGGTAGTCTGACACGCCCGCTTGAATTGCCTGCATAACACGACCTTTCTCTGCTTCGGTCGTAATCATGATAATCGGCACTTCCTTATCTTGCTGACGGATCTCTTCGATGACTTCGAGACCCGTTTTCCCCGGCATATTCCAATCAGTCAGAACCAGGTCGAAATCACCCGGTTTGAACAGCGAAACAGCTTCCGAACCATCGGCGGCTTCGGTTGCGTTGGGCACTCCGACGGCCTGGAGGGAGCGGAGGATGATTTTTCGCATGGTGCTGGAATCGTCGGCGACGAGGACTCTTGTGCTCATAATATGTTCCTAATCGTTTGATATTTGAATGATACAGGGTTCCGCGGCAGCAAAAAGTACGCTGGATCCACGGTTTCCTGGAAAAATGTAGGTCAGGATCAGCAAGAGTCAAATCCGATGCCACTCGTGGGTGGTGTTTTTTGGCCGAACTTCTTTTAGAAAACTACTCAGGTACCACACCCCTCAAATTTGTAACCTATAGTTTCTGCGGATATACCACCAATCAATAGTTTTCAGGTGAAAAAGGAGTCGCTTTATGTCCATAGCGAATTCAGACGTGTCCGTTGCAGAAGGGCAGCGATCGGAAGCTACGGGGAGCATGCAACTAGTTAGTTTTCAGTTGGCGCAGGAGGAGTATGGAATAGAGATTACGCAGGTTCAAGAGATCATCTTAATGGGCGAAATTACCCGCGTACCTCAGACGGCCGACTACATCAAGGGATTGATCAACCTCCGCAGCACGGTAATTCCGATTGTCGATCTTCGCTCGCGTTTCGGTCTGGAGCAGGGCGAGACGACCGAGGAGACACGCATTATGGTGGTGAATGTTGCCGGAAAAACGATCGGAATTATTGTGGACGCCGTGAGTGAAGTCTTGCGAATCACCCAAGACCAGATCGCTCCGCCTCCACCGACAGTAGCGGGCTTGGGACAGGAATATTTGACCGGTTTAGTTAAACTCGACTCTCGCCTTTTGATCCTGTTGGACATCAACAAGATCCTGGGCGAGGAAGAGGCCGCCCAGATCGATAACGTTACGGCCGGTCTTTGACAACCACATTGGAGGTCTCCATGAGGCGAAACGCTTTTTATGGAGCAAACGATAAATACTTACAATTTAGCAGGTTGAGTTTTGACAGATTCCTCGTTTCATGAAGGAAGATTGTGCCGGAAAGTCGTATTTCGACCGTCCTGGTAATTCATACAATTATTTCCCACCGAGTTATTCCGCAATGACAATCCCCATGCCCTTACCCGTGCCGCCTCCGGTCGCGATACAACCGTCGATGCAGGTGACGGACTCGCAACTGTCACTATATTCGGAGTTGATATATGACCGCACCGGTATTCGCATATCTGCTCAGAAGAAAACACTTTTATCCAACCGCGTGCGTCGGCGCTTGCGAGAAACGGGCATCAAGGACTTTGGCGACTATTTGAATCATCTGAAGCAGTTACGGTCCAACGATCCGGAGTGGGACGCTTTTTTGCAAGAGATTACGACACATGAGACTTACCTGTTTCGTGACGAAACTCAGTGGGAATGGTTTTGTTCTTACTTGAAGCAGCGCTCGTCGGCTGCCGGGCAGGGCAAAGAGCCCAAGAGATTGCGAATATGGTCGGCGGCTTGCAGTACGGGTGACGAGGCTTGCACGATCGCTTGCTGCATAGTTTCACATTTGCCGTCTCACAAGCAGTGGGATATTAAAATTCTCGGTACGGACATCGGCATCGGCGCAGTGAAACAGGCAAAGCAAGCGGTGTTCGGCCAACGAGCCATGCGACTGGTGCCGAAAAATTGCATGCATTGTTTCCAGAAGAGTAAGGACGGTCATATCTGGCATGCGAAGCCGATACTCACCGACATGATGTCTTTCCGGCAGCACAACTTGATGGACCGCGTTTCCGAATCGCAGTTCGACATAGTTTTTTTGAAGAATGTGTTGATTTACTTTGATGCTACATCCAAGAGACAAGTAATCGACAACGTGCAGGCGAGTATTCGACCTGGAGGGCTGTTGGTTGCCGGTGCCGCGGAAGGAGTCGCGGACATGGTAAAGAATTATACTCGAATACAACCGTGGCTTTTTCAGCGTCCACGTCAGTAAAAAGGAACACTCGGGATGGATAATTCACAGGTTGAAGCGCAGGGCGATTTCCTTGCCAGCCTTTTAGGCGATTTTCTCGACGAATCAGGTCAATTGCTCGAGCGGCTGAACGAGAGCTTGCTGCAATTGGACGATTGGGTTCGCACGCTGGACGATGACCATCAAGAGACATGCGACAAGGAATTGATGAACGAGATGTTCCGGTCCGCACACAGTATCAAAGGTCTCAGCGGCATGCTGGGATTGGATGACATCAATCGTCTTACGCATAAAATAGAAAACGTTTTCGATGCGGCGAGAAAGAACGAGTTGATTATAACCGGCAACGTTGTGGAACTCATGTTTCAAGCAGTGGACGGGCTCGTTAATCTTACTGATGATCTTAAAGATCCCGATTCGACGCCCATGGATTGCAGCGATATCGTGGCTTCCATTACCGAGTTGTTAGAGTCGTCCGGAGCCGCTCGAAAGGTATCGAATCAGGAGGACGCCGAGGCTATCTTCAAAGATTGTCAGTCGTCGCAAGAAGCAAGCACTTCCGAAGAGCTGCCCGTCGAAAGCACTGAGACGGAAAATAGCCAGGGGGAAAACGCCGTCAACGATACACGGTCCGTCGAGCAAGAGTCGCGTGTAAAATCTTGTGTCGATGCATTTGAGAACATCAAAGATGAGATCGAAGCCGCTTCGAAATACATTTCCATGTTCGTCGACGAAACGGAGCTTTCGCTGGACAGTATGTCCGAAACGTTATTGGCCATGGAAGAGGGAGGCAGTAAAGAAGATCTGAAACTGCTAATGATCACTTCGCATCGGATCAAAGGTTCGGCGGCCTCGATCGGGCTGAATCGCGCGGCAAAATTGGCCCATCTCATGGAAGATCTCTTGCAGCAACTGGTCGAGGGTGAAGGTATCATGACTCCCACGCTGACCGATGCGATGCTCAAATGCACTGATGGTCTGCGGTTATACGTCGATGCGCTCAAGCGAGGAGGGGATCAAGACGATCAATTCGCGGAATTGGCCACCGGCTTGCTGCAAGCGGAGTCGAATGTAGAGATTTTGCCCGAGGAAGGATCATCGCTACAGCAAGCCGTGGACGTCGAGGATCAATCTACCGACGATGTAGCCGCGCCATGTCAAAAAGAGAATACAAGACGGGCTATTATCAGTGATGAGTTGAGAAAGACCGTGGCTGCCACGGTAACTCTTGATATGCCTACGTACGTAGGTGTCGTAACCTTCCAAGAGGGATTGATGCTTTCGGGATTGAAAGCCCAACTGCTTTATGAAAAACTTATGAACCTGGGTGAGATATGTCATATTCATCCACAAGCAGATAAGTTTGATGAGCTTGATAGCATAGAAGAGATACAATTTGGAGTAGCAACAGACAAGTCGCTTCCGCTCTTACAGTCTCGTTTGCGAGTTGCCGGCGTGGCGGACGTTTGCGTCGAACAGATTTCTACAGACAATAGCCAAAAAGATTCATCTGGTGCAGATAAACCTTTGCAAAAGGCTGCGACGGGTGCCGTCGAGCAAAAAGATGCTGATGCTCAAAAGGCTCCCCCGGCTATCGAATCCGAGGCGGTGAACACGGTGGCAATACCCGAAAGAGCATCAGCATCGGCAGCCGAGGACAAGATCACGGCGGCTCGCGCGAAAAGCAATGCGAGTCGGCCCACTGAAACGGTCCGCGTCGATATCGAACGTTTGGATCAGTTGATGAATCTGGCCGGTCAATTGGTCATCAACAAAGCTCGATTCTCTCAGATCGGCGACCAATTAAAGGGTATAGCCACTACTAACCAATCGACACAAGCTTTGGGGAACGCCTTCACGGCATTGAAGAAGCTGTCACAGAATAGGCAACAAGCCGAAACGGAACAGCAACTGCGGCAGGAAATAGAATACCTGCGCAACCAGGCCCGTCGTGTGCAACATGAGTTGGAGATCGTCCGCCGCGAGGTGGAGAGTATGAATTCGGTAAACGACACCGTCAATGAATTGGCTGAAACTATCCACCAACTGGGGCGTGTCAGCGACGGTATACAACAGAGCGTAATGGATACTCGCATGGTGCCCATCGGTCCCTTGTTTGCGCGATTCAAGCGTGTGGTCCGCGATATCACGCGTTCGAACAACAAGAAAGTGCGACTGGTAACCAGCGGCGAGAAGACGGAACTCGATAAGCGCATGATCGACGAGTTGGGTGACCCTCTGATCCACATGGTGCGAAATTCGGCCGACCACGGCATCGAACTCCCGGACGTGCGGGAGGCCGCCGGGAAGTCGCGCGAAGGTACAGTTTCGCTGGCCGCTTTCCAGCGGGGCAACAGTATTATCGTCCAGGTCTCCGATGACGGCAAAGGTTTGAGTATCGACGGTATCGCCAAGAAGGCCGTGGAAAAGGGAATAGTCTCAAGTGCCGACATCGCCAAGATGAGCCAGCACCAGATCGCCCAGTTGATCTGGGAGCCGGGACTGAGTACGGCCGAAAAGGTAACGGAAGTATCCGGCCGAGGCATGGGCATGGATATCGTCAAGTCGAAGATCGAAGAACTGAACGGTTCTATCGATCTGGCCACCAATGCGGGCGAGGGCACTACGATCACCATCAAGCTTCCGCTGACCCTGGCGATATTACCGAGTCTGATGGTGGATATTGACGGCGATGTTTTAGCGATGCCTATCGAATCCGTTTCGGAAATTGTGAGCGTAGAACGCCAGGCGGTTACCACGCTGCACGGCAAGCGGGTCGCCAAGGTCCGAGGTCGTGTAGTATCACTGGTGAACCTTGACGAAATATTTTCTTGGAACAAAGATCCGTTGGCGAATTGCATCGGCGCCGGACAAGTCCGGGAAGATGATGACAGTATGGACGAGAGCGGTGAGATGACCGTCGTTATCGTGGTGGAAGATGATCGCGAGATAGGTTTAAGAGTCGACCGCGTGATCGGTGAAGAGGATATTGTAATCAAGTCGATGGCCGACAATTACCGTAACGTTACGGGGATTTCGGGGGCAAGCATTCTGGGAGACGGACGTGTGTCGCTGATTCTGGACATCGTCGCTTTGATTAACATGGCCGCGAAAAATGAAAGCGAATTACAACCGGCCTGATAACCGTATTTTGGGATAAATGCAAGATTATAGTTCCTGATACTGAGTTGCAAAACAAGATTAAGCTCTCACAGGAGAATGAATATGTTGCCAACAAAAACAGCACATGAAACCAACCTGGAATTTCTCCATCAGTTATTTGCTTCGGCCACGCATGACGCCTCGGCGGCCATGTGTCGCTGGACCGACGGGCTGATAACCTTATCGCTCGACGAAGTGTTGGAGATTCCTCTAGAAGATGTTTGTTCGGAATTGAACATCGACGACGAACTGTTGACGATGGTCGTTTTAAGCCTTGTCGGCGAAGTCGGCGGCGAGATGATCCTTACCTTTGATGAAGAAAACGGGCGGCAACTGGCGGCTTCGCTACTGCATCGTCCCGTTAATCGGGAAGAACAGTGGTCGGCCCTGGAACAATCGGCCCTTTGTGAGACCGGCAATATACTCGGTTGTGCGTATATGAACGCTTTGACGCGACTAATAGATGCCGAACTAGTACCCACGCCGCCATATTTCATCCAAGATTTCGGGGCCAGTGTACTCGAGCAGGCGCTGATCACCCAAGCGGCGACTTGTGATAAAGTGCTGATCTGTCGAACGGCATTTCACCGTGAGGGTGAGGAGCTTAACTGGCGGGTTATTTTCGTGCCGACTAAAAAAATGCAAGACTTGATGGAACAGGAGTTGGTCTGATCTTCCAAATAGCGGGGTTGTATCAGGCAAGGAAATATATCAACATGGCAACTGTAACAGAAAATGCTACCAGCGTCGGAATGGGCCAGATCGGCTCGGGTCAGGGGGCGGCCACGTTTCGGTCGGTCCTTGGTTCCTGCATTGGCCTGGCGTTTTACAATCCCAGGATCAAGGCCGGCACGTTTGCGCACATCGTCTTGCCGGAGGCGGCTGATCGTCCCGGTTCGAAGGGCAAATTCGCCGATACGGCCATACCCGAGATGATCCGCATAATGCAGAGCTATGGCGTAATGCCAGGCGGCATCGTGGCCAAGATGGCTGGTGGCGCCAACATGTTCGGACACGGCGGACCCATGCAGATCGGTGATATGAATACCAAGGCAGTTAAAAGCGGACTTGAGAAAGCGGGAATAAAAATATTATTTGAAGACACCGGAGGGCAAAAAGGTCGGCGAGTTGTTTTCGATTGTCGAGATGGCGAGTACCTGGTCCAAACCGTAGAGCATACTTTAAGGACGACCTGATCCCATGACGAAAACACTGCTAATTGTTGATGACGCGTTGATTATCCGAGAGATCGTTAAAGAAACTGCGATCGCCGCCGGATGGGAAATCGCCGGTGAAGCAATCAACGGGCAAGAGGCGATTGACCTGTATCTAAAATTGAAGCCCAGTGCCGTCACTCTGGACATGGTTATGCCCGAATATGACGGTATCCATGCATTACGTGGAATAATGGAAGCCGATCCGGAAGCGAAAATTCTTGTCCTGAGCGCTTTGGATCAGAAAACCGTCTTGCAACAGGCGTTCAAGCTGGGAGCGTCCGATTTCATCGTCAAACCGTTCAACAAAGGCCGACTGGTGGAGAGTTTGGAGTGTCTGGTGCTGGAAGGTGAAAATATCCCGACCACGGAAACGAATACGATTGCTTAACCGATTGCACGCGTGCCACTGCCGGCTTGTCCAGCAGTGAAGAGCGACCATTCGCTAAAGAACACTGCTGGGCAAGGCGGCAGTGGCACATGCTTCAAAGCACTTTTCAGGTAAGCAATTGCTTCAGTCGCTCGCGCACCTTGTTTTCGATTGTGCCCTTGAACATCATAGCCGCTAAAGGGAGCTTGATGTTTGTGACCACTTCAGTGGCGTCGACCATGACGTCGCCGCTGACCGACATTCCGTAGGCCACCAGGCTGAAATCGAGCGTCGACTCGTTCCAATTCTCTTTAAGGTCGCTGACCGAATCGCCGAATGTCCGCTTGAGCATGTCGGACTCGTTCTGCAACCGTTGCAAGGCTTCTTCCCGGCCCAAATCATGGGTGATCGAAAGGTTTATTTTTGCCATTTTACCAACTGAAATTAAAGTATCTTCGCCCGTAGTTCGGTGAGTAGTTTTACGCCGCGGCCGATTTCTTCTTTTTGACGGGCCGGTTCTTGAGGAATTTCGCGTTCGATGGTGAGCGGGCCGTCGTAACCGATTTCCTTAAGCGTTGAAAGGAAGTTTTCGAATCCCACGTCGCCTTCGCCCAGCGGAACCTCGGCGCCCCACTCTTCGCCGGGTTTGTCGGCCCATGTGGCGTCTTTGCAGTGCACGCTGCGAACGTACTTGCCGACTTTCTTCAATGCCTCGATGGGCTCGCCCGAACCATAAAGGATCATGTTGGCCGGGTCGAAGTTGATGAAGAGATTGTCGCGGTCCACGTCGCCGTGGAACTGCAATAGTCCTTCGGGCGATTCCTGCCCGGTTTCCAGGTGCAGACGCTGGTTGTTGCCTTTGCAGTGGTCGCAGATCTCTTGCGTTACGGCCACGGCGTCTTTGTAGAGTTGGTGAGACGTGTCGTGTGGTACAAAGCCGACGTGCAAGGCCACGATATCGACACCCAAAAGACGCGCGAAGTCGGCGATCTCCTTCATTTCGGCCGTACGCGCGGCGCGGGTTTCCGGCGGTACCAGGCCCACGGTCTTGGCCGTGGTGGGAATGTCGGCATAGCTTTCGCCTTCGAAGCCGCCGAAGACGACCGAGATCGTTATACCCATCTTCTTGAGCTTGGCCGTAAACTCAGAAGCCTTTTCCGGTGTGCGCGATGCTTTGGAGGGCGCGTGGAGGTGAATTGTCGGCACTCCCAGTTCCTTGACTACCTCAAGATGAACGCCGAGACCGGCGTCGATGCTGGCGAATACGCCTAGTGGCCATTTTTCCACGGTAATCTCTCCTTGTTTATGTGAACAAT
Organism: Pirellulales bacterium; assembly: GCA_016934075.1. GTDB lineage: Bacteria > Planctomycetota > Planctomycetia > Pirellulales > Thermoguttaceae > JAFGTN01. The sequence continues at coordinate 7,529 of JAFGTN010000845.1, read as the reverse complement.
AAGTTTTCGAACATTCGGCAATGTGGCAAGGATAACCGAGACCGCTCGGCGATTCAACCGGTGGGGCCATCGTGAGATGGTCATTCCAGCTATAATGAGTCTCGGCAACCTTTTGCCCGCACATGTTAGGTTGGAAAAACCCCGGCAAGGAATAGCACGTATGGGGGTTGTGGACTTTTTAGTCAAAAAAGCTAGAATGCAAGCCCGCATTACGAACTAACCGAGAGGTAATCCAGGGGGTCATTCAATGCATCGGCGAGATTTCTTTAAGACGGGCGTCCAAGCCGCCATGGCGGGAACGGCCGCTTCTGTTCCCATGGTTTCATCTGCCGGCCAAACCGGCTCTGCCGAATCGAGTGATGCGGCGGCGGTTCTGAAAAGCTATACGGCACAAGATCACCGATGTCGACTTGAAAACATAGGTTTTTGTCATAGCAAGGTCCGCACCTGCATGCGCAAGCACCTGGTGACGAACTATTTGCCCGGTCATTGTACCTATAACCTGGGCGAGTATCCCTGCCGCAAACCGTGGGATCCGGGTGAATACGACGAGCAGGAATTGGACCGTCTGAAGAACAACGGTATCCAATTGATCCAGGTGATGGACGAGTGGAACGACCAAATGGGGCTTTTTGGCGGCCACAAGCTTACGGCTTTGAACCCGGAAGGATTTCGTCGTTTCGTTGCTATGGTTCACAAACGCGGGATGAAGATACTCGCCTACATATCGAGCGGATATTTCACTCGCACCGACCCTCATTATAATTCCGCCTGGTCGCGGCCGGGCGAATATTTCCATTCGGCCTACTGGAATATGGCCAGATGTTCGCCGGCGAGCCCCGAATGGCGAGCCTATCTTCTGCCCAACGTTGTGCGTATTCTAGATGAGTTTGGCGTAGACGGACTCTACAATGATTGGGGATATGTAAATAATGCGCGTAAGTCCGTCCACCAACCGGCCAAAGACGAGGTGGTAGCCTTCGAAGAAACTCCCCAGCACGACGGTGCGATGGCCGATCTTGCGCAACTTATATATGCCGAGGTGAAGCGTCGCGGCGGGATCGTCAAGTTCCATTGCGACCGGACGCTCTGCCCTTTAACGGGTGGAGCCAAAGTCTACGACTATCTTTGGGTCGGCGAGGGAGTTAGGGGTTTGGGGAACATTCGCGAAGCAACCAAGAACCACGAGCCCTATGTGGTTCCCTGCACACAGTTTCCATATGTCAAACTCGATAACGACGACCAGCCGTATGTGCACGCGATTCCCTACATGCAGTTTCCCCTGCTCGAAGCGGGCCGTCCATATACGGGCGAGCGGGCCATGATACCGGGCGTTGAATACGGCCCGGATAAGGATAAGAAGGGGCCCGTGGACGACATGACCGATTGGTATCGGCGTAACGAGGCGAAGTGGAAATATCACCAGGCCCATCCCGACGGCCCGCATATTTACAGCGAATGGGGCCCTGTTCCACCGAGTGCAAATTATCGTTCGACGCACGCGCGTTGGTTGAAGCAGTATATGCCGCTGGTGGAAAACGGTACTTGGGTATGGCTGGAGATCGGCGAATCCGATCTTTTCGCTGGGCCTCTTCCCAAAGGTGCCGTGGCTTCCGCGTTCGCAAACCGCGAGGTATATCTGGTGCTGGCCAACTACGGCAATGCGGCAGCCGAAATCACAACCGCTGACAAGTTCGTTTCAGTCGATGAAACGAACGTTAAGCCGGCAAAATACTGGAAACTGCCGCCGGAATCGCTCAAGATCTTGCGGCGCATAGCGTGAATTGTACATTTTTATGGTTCTTTTTATAATGTAGTTAATGTCAGACCTGAGAGTGATACCAACAAATAATATCATGAAAAATCCTCGACAATATGCTTTTACGCTGGTTGAACTTCTGGTGGTGATTGCCATTATCGGGATTTTGATCGCGCTGTTGTTACCGGCCGTGCAGGCCGCCAGGGAAGCGGCTCGGCGGATGCAATGCACCAACAACCTCAAACAAATCGGGCTGGGGATACTCAACTATGAAAGCGCGAACGAGATGCTCCCGGCGGGCTCGGTTTTCAGCAGTCCCCTGAATTGCAGCGGTGGCGAGTGTTTTGGATCAAATTTTTTGGCCATAATTCTTCCCTACATGGAACTGAAGGACGTTTACGACCTATACGAACCGTGCCTGTCCAGCGACCATGGATATGCATGGTGGGGCAGCCAGTCGAAATTGAAAGACATACCAGTGGCCGGATTCCGCTGTCCCAGTGCGGCAAACGATGGTGACTCGCCATTTGCACATGTCCGCAAGGACTATTTTGGCGTATTAGGTGGCGGGACACTGGTGACTCGCAATTATCGGGGAGACGTATATACCGACGGCGTTCTGTACTTTAACAGCTTCATCCGGCTAGGCGACATCAGCGACGGAACATCGAGCACGTTTATGGTGGGTGAAAGTTCACACCAGCGCTGCATGTGGCTCTCCCCCAGCAATCCCAACGGCCTGGGCTGTTATGCCTGGTATTTTGCCGACAACACAAAGCAGAGCGATCCCGTGGGCGGAGCCAACACGGGCCACTTTGCCAGCTCGACGAAGTACCCCTTGGGCAGCCGCATCGTGCCGGTCCACGACGACCACAACGATTGTCCTTTCGTAAGCGAACACGCAGGCGAAGTGGTCAACTTCGTGTTCTGCGACGGGCATGTGCAGGGCCTGGGAATTACGATCGATCACTGGCTTTACAAGGCGCTGAGCACCCGCGCGGGAGGCGAGGTTGTCGGTGGGGATTTTGAATGATCCGATCTGCCCGTGTTAGGGCTCATCTCATGCTTCATTTATCGAGCTAATCGACTCGGGCGAAAATGCTATTTTCGGTACTTTTATACACCCGCCAAAACAAAATCACTACCAATGCTTGTACACAGGAGAACAGCCATGCAACCTACGAATCGTACCCAATCGACGTTCATGCTTCGGAAGAACTCACTTAGCAATGCCATGTGTGTTGCATGCCTTCGCCTGACAATTATTTTTGCCGTTACGATACTGCCATCCTATCAAGCCCGAGGCGAGAAAACCGCTCCGGTGTTGGGTGTGACGGTTCGCAGCTATCCCGAGCCGGGCAAGGTGCTGGTATCCATCGATGTTCCCTCTATTGAGAGTGTCGGTAAGGATGCTGCAGTGAAGCTCGAAGTGACGATGAAAAAAACCGGCGGAGAATCTCTCGACAAATGCGTCAAAACGACCGCGTGTGGTATGCGCGAGGAGATCGCTCTGGATGCCACCGAATTGTCTTCCGGCGATTACTCTGTCGTGGTCGAGTTGTTCCTGCCCGACGGGAAAAGCATCAAGGGCAAAACGAATACAGTCCACTGGCCAGGCCGTGCCGAAGCGTTCAAGAATATCCATGTTCTCAATAATTTCGTCTGGGAATTGCTCAACAAAAAGGCAACTTCCGATCATTCACTAAACGGCACCCACACTTTCCAGTTGCCTTACGACCGATGGATTTTCGTCCGCAGCACCGCGTCGGAGAGCAAGAGCGGTACGATTCGCGTCAGTTTACGCACAATCGAAGGCGATATTCCTCTAACGCTCCACGGTCCCAATGAGCCGCGGACAGCCGAAGCGATGCGACCGGTCAAGTCGGGCAAACACACCATCGTTGTAGCGGCAGAAGGGCAGGCGACTTTAGATCATATCGAGGTTCGGGCAGTACCTCAGATCATGTACAGCCGGCATCCGACGCCGGAGACGCCTGTGAAACAAGGTGTGGTATATGACTGGGAGTTCTTGAGAAAACACCTATTGCCGAATGCCAATACTATTGTCGTAGGAAAAATCAGCGATGATATGAGACCGGCGATTGCCCAATGGAAGAAGCGGGGAGGCCGGGTGATATCCTACAACGGTCGTCCCGGTTTGCACGGTAAGAGTGGGTTGGAAGCCGATGCACAGACATGCTTCGAGTATTGGGCGAAGCATCGGGCTTATTCGGATCCGCTTTCCGACGGCGCCCTTGTCGACGAGTTCTACCGAGAAGAAGATCCAGCCTACCCGGTGTATACGGATGTCGCAAAAATGCTCAATGCTAAGTTTCCCGACAAGGCATTCTATCCGTATGCTGCTGGGGTTTTCGGGAGGGATCGTAACAGCGTGCCTTTTGCGAAAGCCTGCATCGAGGGCGGCGGCTACGTGTGCTGGGAGGCCTATCTGGCCGAGTGTCCGACACTGAATCAAGCCCTGAGGGACATGCGACGTTATCCTCACTATAAAATAATTCCTTTCGAGAAGAGACTGCCGGGCGTAACCCGTAAAATCATTTGGGCGTTCGGCGCCTACTCGTTCCCCTGGCCTTGGGCCGATGTGTATGCCGATGTCAACTACACTGCATACCTGGATATGCAGTTCGAATTCATCGCCACGCATCCGGCCCTTTTCGGCCTTGGAGGAGTGGATATATGGCGGAGCGGGTATCTTGACGAAGAACGGCTGCGATGGATCGGCCGTTTCTACCGCCACTACTGTATAGAGGGAAACACGGCCCGGCTGGGCACCGATCCGTATCTGCTCACGCACATTGGCAATCCCGACTTTACGGAGGGCGTCGCTGGTTGGACGCTCGATCCGGCCGAAGAAGGCGCCATCGAGGCCGGTGAAGAAAAGGGTTTTGGACGGTTCATCATGCGATACTCTCGCGGCCCCGATACGTTTCTGGTTACAAAGCGAAATTCCAAAAAGCCCAACACGTTCAGCCAGGAGATCCGCGGGCTGGAAACCGGCAAACTGTATTCCATCAAGATGTATAGCGGTGATTACAGTGGTTTTTTGCGGGGAAAAACCGAAAAGAAACTAAACGCGGTGTCGATGAATATTTCCGGGGTAGAACTGCTTTCCGGCCCTCGATACTCTTATCAATATCCATTTCCGAACAAGGCTTCACTCGGCGAATTCAAAGGCAGAAATCTCTTCTGGTTGAACTTCCACTGGCAAGTGTTCCGTGCCAAGGGGCCCACGGCAACTTTAAGCATATCCGACTGGAAAAGTCCGGATAATCCGGGCGGTCCGGTCGGGCAACAATTGTTGTACACGTTCATCGAGGTTAAACCGTACATGAAAGAGCACTAGCCGGCAACTTTACAAGGCCTCGTTCGCCCAACGGAGCCGGTGGCTGGCGCCATACCTCTCACGCATGAAATCTGAAACTTGGAACCAAAAATGTCACGAAAAATTTTCCCCTTCATATTAATAGCACTGTCATTTCTCTCCATTTCGGAGAAAGAGCTTCGAGCTGCAAACACGTCTTGGCTACATAACGGAGTGACGGCCCATCGCGGCAATTCAAGCGAGTTTCCGGAGAACACATTGCCGGCCTTCAAAAGCGGCATCGAACTCGGCGCCGACTGGCTGGAGTTGGACGTGTTGCGCACCCGTGACGGCGAGATCGTCGTTATCCACGACCACAGCACCCGCCGCGTGGCCAAGGCCGATCTTAAAGTGGCCGATTCGACTTACAAGGAGCTTGCGGCCCTTGATGTGGCCTACCGTTTCCGCAAAGATCACAAGCTGACGCTTGAACAATGTCCCAAGGCCACCATCCCGCGACTGGAAGACGTACTGAGACTGGTGATGAAGCAGAAAAAAACCCGCGTATCGATCCAACCCAAAGTGGACTGCGTGGCCGATGTTGTTCGCATCATTAAACGCATAAAGGCCGAACCATGGATCGGCTTCAACGACGGCGCGTTGCCCCTCATGACCCAGGCAGCCCAAATGCTGCCCACAGCCAAAATTTTCTGGGACCGCTTCTATAGCAACATCGACTCCGACATCCGCACCGCAAAGTCGCGCGGTTTCCACTCCATCGTCATGCACGAGAATGACGTAACAAAGGAAAAGATCGAAAAAATACACGCCGCCGGCCTGGAGTCGGGCGTATGGACCGTAAACGACCCCACCAAAATGCGCCGCTTTCTAAAAATGGGCCTGTTCCGTTTCTACACGGACAAACCCGAGGTGTTGCTGCGGATCAAAGGTCGTCAATAATCAGAACACCGTTCAGATATTAACTGCTTGTGTATCTCCTACGTGCAGCGATACTATTTGCGCTGCCTTGAAAACGGCATGTGTTCCACCACGGAACCTACTTCCCGTCCAACAACGCCTGCACCCGCTCTTCCATTAACCGCGTCAACGCGGCCGCTTCCTTTTTCCCTCTCTGCGGCTCGACCGGAATCGGTTCACCAAAAGTCACGGTCGCTTTCCGCGTGCCGCGGATACGGGCTGTCGCGTAGCCCAATACGTCTTCCTCGAACTTATCGAGTGTCTCGGCCAGCCGTTCTATGCTCGGCTCCTCTGACACATAATTGCCCGGGTAGCTGAACGCCTGCACGATCAGGAAGAGATCTTCCAGATCTTGCTGATACTGTTTTCGCGAGGGATCTTCCTCATCCATCTCCTGCAACTGCTTGATGGCGTGTTGCCGCAACACCTTGACTCGTTCCGGAACAGTGGCGTCGGCAGGATGGACGTCGTATCGAGATTCCAGGCGGCCAAGCAGGTTATCGATAAACGCGCCGATACGCTCGGGCACCGGGCCCTTACGAGAATGGCCCAAGTATTCGACTTCCTTGAGCGCGAGCAGACCTTCGGCGAGGTGATAGATCCGCTGCGGCAACGGCAGGTCGGGCCGTGGGCGCCACATGATTGCCCGTTCCAACTCGTCCATCAAATCGAGCAATTCGGGAGTCGGATCCTCGATATAGGTGTAGCGCATTGCGCAAGGCACGCACACCACCGGCCGCTCGGTCTTCTTGGCCGCCATCAGGGCGATGGCCGCCGGGCCTTCGCGAAAAGGCGTGATGCGGCCGTTGCAGTGGTAAACGTCGCCCTCGGGAAAGATAAACAAGGGATTCTTCGACGACTGTAGTATCTCCTTTGCCTGCCGGATAGCTTGCAAATCGGTTCCTTCACGATCGATACTGAATCCGCCGTGATGTCGCAGTAGCATCGCCCTCAGCCAACCGTCACGCTCAAAAACCTGCCAGGCAACCATTACATAGATGGGCAATCCCAATTCGTCGGCAGTGGCATATATACAGTGGCAATCGGCATGGCTGGCGTGGTTGGGCGTGATCAACACACCCTGACCCCGTTCTACCGCGTCGCGAACGTGCTCCAGCCCGCGGACCTCCACATCCAACAGCCGCTGTGTCTTGATCTGCGAGCGTTTGCGAAACGGCCGCCAGAATCGAATCCAGGCAGGGCTCATTTTCGGCCCCCACCACCTGGGCGGTTTTTCATATGGCTGATGATTCATGGCAATTCTTCCTCCTCTTCACCCCAGAGTCTCTGTAATTATAGAGTACTCTTCACGGTTTGCCGGATAATACACAAATCCGAAGCCCAAGCGAAGGGCGGAAAAACATACTAAACCGAAGCGCAAGCGAAGGGCGGAAAACAAAGAATACTCTGAATCCTGAAGCGATTTTTGCTGAAAAATATCACGGGAAAAAGTGAAAAACTGGGAAAAAT
>JAFGTN010000844.1 GCA_016934075.1 Pirellulales bacterium | reverse complement strand
GGGGATCTTCAACTCGTTGCCCCAGATCACTGCCACCTCGCGGGCAACGCCGATATGACCCAGGCAATCGGGCCGGTTGCTTGTCACCTCGAGATCGACGGCCAGGTCGCCGCCGATCTCTTCGGTACCTTCGTGGTTGAGGCCTGTCATCATCAGCCGGTGCTCCATCTCGGCCAAAGGCATGTCGAGCATCACGTATTGCTTGAGCCAGTTCCAGGAAACGATCATGGTTCGGGTATGGGGCTAGGGTTGTGGTAACACTAATCCGAAGCGCAAGCGAGGGGGCCAGCGGAAAACATTTCGCCCCTCGCTTGCGCTTCGGGTTAGTATGGTTCATGAATAATCAGGGGTTCTGTAAATCAAAACTGGTGCAAAAATCGCACGTCGTTTTTATAAAACTCACGGATATCCGTAATTCCATGCCGGCGCGCACAAACGCGTTCGATTCCCAGCCCAAAGGCTAAGCCGGAAACCTCTTCAGGATCATAGCCCACCGAACGCAGTACGTTGGGATCGACCATTCCGGCGCCGCCGAATTCGATCCAGAGGTCGTGCCAACTCATGTCGACTTCGACGCTGGGCTCGGTGAAGGGGAAGAACGAAGGGCGGAAGCGGACATCTACGTCGTCGCCGAAAAAACTGCTGGCGAAAAGGTGCAGGATGCTCTTCAAGTCGGCCATGGTCACGTGGCGGTCGACTAGCAGACCTTCGATTTGGTGGAACATGGGGTAATGCGTGGCATCCGCCGTGTCTGGACGGTAGACTCGTCCCAGCGAGATGATCCGCACCGGTGGCTTGGTTTTTTCCATTGCGCGGATCTGCACGGTGCTGGTTTGGCTCCGCAAAAGCCATCCGCCCTCACCCTGCGGTACGCCGGCAGTCATCTTGCCCGTGGCCAGGTAGAAGTTGTCCAAGGGATCGCGGGCCGGGTGGGCCAGGGGGATGTTCAGTGCCTCGAAGTTATGCCACAGGTCCTCGACCTCGGGCCCCTCGGTGACGGTGAATCCCAGCCGTCCCATGATGTCGGTGAGTTCCTCTATGGTCTGCGTGATGGGATGTATGTGACCGAGTTGCGGTCGAGTGCCGGGTACGGTAGGATCGAATCCGGTGGTTTTCGCGACACCTTTCGCTCCGCCGGCGGATAGCCGTTTACCGGCGTCTTCCAAGGCGGACTCGATCTGTTTTTTAATTTCGTTGAAACGTTTGCCGGCGGCCGGTTTGTCGGGCTTATCGACCTTGCCAAGGCCCTTTTGCACGTTCTTGAGTCGGCCGCTTTTCGCGCCCAGGAACTCGATTCGAGCGGCTTCGAGGTCTTCGGTGTCGGTGGCCGCTTCGAATGCCGCCGAGGCTTGTGCAACCAGTTCATCCAAATCTGCAAGAAAATCCGCTAATGCCATGATAGTAAACTCGGTAGTAGTTGTGGGCTGTGAGCTTTGAGCTATGGGGCGGTGTGTTCAAGCACACACCCGACGTTTTCTGAAACCACATACCTCATACCTGAAACCTCATCACTCACACCTGATAAAAAAGAGAGGCAGGTCAAACCCGCCTCTCTTTGAGCGTTTCGTTGACCTTGAGGTCGTTGATCAGGCAGCCGCGGCAAGCGCTTCCTTGACCTTTTCGACAACCGTGGCAAAACCTTCCGGATCGTTGACGGCCATTTCGGCGAGCATCTTGCGATCCAATTCGATCTTGGCCAGATCCAGTCCGTGGATGAACTGGCTGTAGCGGATGTCATGCATGCGCACGGCGGCGTTGATGCGGATGATCCACAGTTTGCGGAACTCACGTTTTCGCACCCGGCGGTCACGGAATGCGTATACACCCGAGCGAATGATGGTTTCCTTGGCGGATCGCAGCAGTTTTCCGCGACCACCCCGGTATCCCCTTACTTTCTTGAAGAGGCGGTTTTTGGCCTTGTTTCTGGCCGCGCCTTTTTTTGTTCTCATCGGTTTTCTCTACCTTTACTTTCTTCGAAGCGGAATCGAGGCCCCTTTCGAGCAAACAGTTCGAAAGGCGTTTACACCTGCCCGTCCCGCCGACGGATTGTGGATTTAGTAGCTGTTTCCAGCCAGGGCTCTACGAATCTTTTTGGCGGCCGATTCGACAACCGTGCCGGTGCCGCGGAGATTTCGCGTCTGTTTTTGGCTCAAATGCGTGGCCAAGTGGCTGGTGCCGACCCGGCGATGCTTTGCTTTACCATTGGCGGTTAGCCGGAAACGCTTCTTCGTGCCTTTGTGTGTCTTTTGTTTCGGCATTTCGTCTTCAGTCTTATTAAAACCAGTTTTGTCATAAATGGGCCGGGGCATTGTACCAAAGAGCCCATCATCCACTGCTCGTTATCACATCGGCAACGGCGGCTAGCGCCGTACCGCTCATATAACGAGCAATCTTCCACAGCCCGCTATCTTGGGCCGGTGAAACTCATCATTATAAGCCACTTGCGTTTATGGAAAAGGGGGATCGGCCAAAAAGGAGCTCACACGGGCATGAAAAACCGGCATCATTACGGAAGACTAGTGAATCAAGGCATGAAGGCGCATACAGTCAGTATATGCGATGTATGACCGTGTACTTCTGTATGGTGGATAAAAGTGTCGGGTTTTGATATTTCTTGGCATATACACTAACATCGGTGAAGTTGTCGCAAAGGCATTTTCCGAGCAGCCAGGGAGCCTATCCGCTATGCAAACATTCATTTTCGCCTTCCTGGCGATTGTGAGCTACGCGGCGAGTTTACTGGTTCTGAGGGCCACGCTTGAGGTTTGGCCAATGGGCCTGGCCGGTGTGTTTTCCCGCGTGGTTTCGATTTCGCTACTGGCCGCCTGGGTACTGGGGACGGGCAACGGTTGGAGACGGCTGCTGCCACGTGGAACCGGTAAATGGCTTATGCTGATGGGACTGATCTCAATCACGATCAACCTTTTGTGGTTTTCAGCAGCGAGTCTGACCACGGCCACGAATGTGGCCTTGCTGTTCCGCTTGGATCTTGTATTCGTGCTGTTGATCGGCGGCATGCTTGGATTGGAACGCATCAAGCCGGTCATATTGCCACTTCTGGCGGTTATGCTTGTGGGGCTCGGTCTGTTCACCGAAATCCAGCGATTCAATTGGGGCGGGCACCTGGTTGGCGATGCGATGGTTATTTTCGCCGCCTTTGGCCTGGCGGCGAATGCATTTGTAATACGTTATATCATGCGGAAAATGGACGAAGAGGCCGTGGCTCTATACAACCACTCTATCAGCATCTTTGGTTTTCTGGTCTTGGCCCTTGCGGGAGGAGAGTTCCACGAATTGCAATTCTACTCGCGTCCCTTAAACGATTGGCTATGGATCGTCTTTCTTGGAGTTTTGTTGGCAGTCGGGCTGCCGCTATATTACGCGGCTTTGCGGCGCATGGAAGTCTGGAAGTTGCGCACATTCCTGCTGACGGCTCCGCTGATGGTAGCCGTATTGGAATTGCCGCTATGGGGGATTCATTTCAGCACGCAGCAATACGTAGGCGCGGCCATGATTTTGGGAGGTCTGCTGCTATTTGTACAACTGGATTCGCGCAGCCAGTCGGAACCTTGCGAACCGATAGAACCTTAAAGCTCTTTCCAGTGACCGGCCTCAGCCGCCGGGAAGAAGCCTTTTTCGTCGGCTTTAACCGGTGCCGGGCTGTTTTCGCTGATGGTGTCGAGATAGTCGCAGAACTGGAACTTGGAATTGACCACCTGGTCCCAGGTTACTTCGTTGTTGTAGTGCGACGCGGCGCGACCCATCAACGAAGCATAATCCGAATACACGGCGCGTTTACATTCGTTGTGAGGCTTGTCTTTGCGGATGCTTTCGATGAAATGCACCCACTCGTAGTCCCAGGGGCTCATCTTATCTTCTTCGGGCGTCCATTCGATATTGTTATTGGCGATGTTTTGGTCCTTGAACATGTGGACCGTGGCCTTGTGTATGTTGCCGGAAAATTGACCGGCTTTCTTGGTGCAGTGTACATACGTGGCGAATTCGTTAAGACCGCCCAGGGCGGTACGGAAACCGCAGAAGGCCTTCTTGCCGTTGGCAAAGGTATACTCCAAGTGGTAGATATCGTTGTTTTGACCGTGATCGTTGCTGCCTACTTCGCGGCCGCCCATGCCCCGACAGGAAACGGGCCATGAGTCCATCAGCCAGCAGCATTCGTCGATCTGGTGGATCAGGTTGTCGACAAAATGTCCGGAGCCGACCCAGAATAGATGGATTTTTCCGAACTTGAGTTGGTCCATAAGATTGTTCGAAGCAGCACCCTGGTTGCCCATCCGATGGCGTCCGGTCAGGCGGTTGGCGCGGATGTAGGAAATCTCGCCCATGGCGCCGCTGTTGATTTTATCGATCAGGGCGGCCCGTGCCGGGGAGTGACGACATTGTAAACCGGCGGCGATTTTCACACCCTTCTTCTGGGCCTCTTCGCCGGCACGGAGCATGCGGTGCAAGCCCACCGGGTCCGAAGCAAATGGTTTTTCCATGAAAACGTTGATGCCCTTCTTCACCGCGTATTCAACGTGCAATGATCGGATATAGGACCGCGTCGTGCATAAGGCGACATCGCCGGGACGCAAGATGTCGGTGGCCTTTTTGTGTGAATCGAAACCGATGAATTTCCGTTCGGGCGAGACGTCCACCTCGTCGCCGAATTGCTTCTTCAGCGACTTGAGAACCACATTCATGCGTTTCTTATCCAGGTCGGCCATGGCATAAAGCTTGATGGGACCCTGGTTCTTCGTGTTCAAGGCGTTGGCAACAGCACCCGCGCCACGACCTCCGCAGCCGATCAGCGAGAGGCGAATGGTGTTGTCTTCGGCGGCATGAACGGCCGGCACGCTTCCGGCCATTACGGCCGCGCCAGCGGCCATGGCAGAGCCTTTTACAAGAAATTCGCGGCGGCTGGCGGTCGATACGTTGGTAGATTGTGTCATGTGTGTCT
>JAFGTN010000843.1 GCA_016934075.1 Pirellulales bacterium | reverse complement strand
TGCCCGCGGCGCATGGCGGTCAGGTCGCTGGTTTCGATGTGGCCCTTCCAGACCATGCCCTTGGGTCCCTTGCCGCTGGAAAGAGAAACCTTGAGTTTCCCGGAGGTAACGCGTGTTTGCTTGTGGATGTGCAGCGTGTTCGGCAACATGTTGGCCAGGCGGGCCAGATCCACGTCGCCTTCGAGCTTGAACGATTGCCGCGCGTAAGGAGCCAGCACGCCCAGCGATTCGATGGTAGCGGTCGTTTTATTGCTCGCTTTGGATGAAGCCGTATCGGTCGAGTCCACCCGTAAGTTGCCCTTAAGCGCAACACTTCCCAGATCACACTTTACACTGGCCGTTTCCAGCGAGAAGCCGTTTTGTGTCCATGTTAAATCACCCACGGCCAGGAGGTTTTCCAACTCGACACGGTCGCCGGAAAGTGGCGGCCCGGCAACGCGGAGGTTCTTGACGGCCGTGTCGACGCTGATGGACGTACCTTCGGCCGAGTCGCCGTTGGGCCATTTGCATTGGATCTTGGCATCGAGCCGGCCGCTCAGTTCGGTTTCGGCCAGACCGGATTGGGGAGCCAGGGCGGCCAACAGCCCGGCGAATTTCTCCAGCGGAAGTGAGACCGTCTCGGCAGTCAGGCTGTTGGTGGCATCGGCGGCCGCGGGCATGGTCAATGCGACGTCGAACCGGCTGGCTTGGCGACCGTCGGGCATGCTGCCCTTGGCCGCGAGTGTCATGTCGCCGCCGTCGGGCTTGTCGAATTCGAGATTGAGGCCTTCGATTTTCCATTTGTCGCCCGCCTTTCGCCCGCCCGTGCGATCTTCGATAGTGACCGTGCCGTCGACGATCACCACGCCCACGGTGGAGGATTCCTTGTCGCTTGGTTCGAGATACTTGGCAATCAGACGCTGGATGTTGGTGCCTTTGTCGTCGAGCACCACGCTGAGTTGCGGTTTCTCCAGGCGGAACTTGCCCAAGTGACTGCGGTCCAGCGCCAGCGACATGAGCGAACGGTCACCTTCGACTTGCGGTATGCTTATCACCGTCTGGCCCTGGCTGTCGCGGACCTCGATCTGGCTCAGCGTGATGGGCGAGAACCATCCCAATGATGCCGAGCCGACCTCGACGCTGCCGTCCAGATCGGACGAGGCGCTGGATACGATCCAACCCATCATGGGACTGTGAGCGATCAAGACCGGAGCCAACCAGACGACCACGACCAACAAAATCGCGAGCCCGGCCAGCCATTTCCAAAGACGTGTCGACCGCCGTGCGGGCTTTTCGTCGAACGTGTGTCGCTCGTCCGGTGACGGTTGCTCATCCGGTGTGTGCAGCTCAAAATGCGGCGACTGTTCGTCGGGCGTCGCAACGAAAAGATTTTTAAACGGACGATGTTTACGAGTTTTTCGAACCGAAGACATCGGGCTCCTCCATGATATCCGAATAGTCTGGTGGTATATTCGAGAGGCATTTTAGCCTCAAACGGGCAAACGAGCATAGGCCAATCGTGGGTCGGGTTGGTGGGGTATTTTACTAATTATAAATACAAACCCGGCAGTACCCCCCCTGTAGTGTAGTTTATGGGAAGTTGCCGGCACCGCAACCGCACGATTACAATGCACGATGGTCGGATTACTGCACTTTCTGAAAAAACGGCACTTAGGCCTATATGAAATACAAAAGATGTGCAGCATCTTTTGTATTTCATGCGTTTTTTGTGTTGTTGGGACGACTGCTGCATCCGGTTAATAATTCAAGACACGAAGAGAGGTTGACCTACTCGGCAGGCAAAAATGGGAAAAAATGCGGATACTCCGCATCTTTTCCCATTTTTAGGCCTAAGTGCCGTTTTTTCAGAAAGTGCAGTCGGGTTAGTATGACACACAAAACACCGACTCATGAATAATATGGACTGAATACTCCCACCCCCCACTTTCCCGCTGAGGTCCACGATGAAAAAAATCCTACCCTCCCACGTTGTTTTGGTTGCCTTTCTTGCTTTGTTTGCAGTTCATTTTGGAAACCGGGATTCGCTTGCCGCCGAAAAGGCGGTCGCGCCGAAAATCGAAGGTAATACTGCCTGGTATAATCCGGAGGATTGGGGTGTGGAAGGTCGTGTATGGAACGACACCGAGAAATACTATCACCGCTTTCCGGCTCGTGCAAAGAAAACGGTCCGCAAGCCGGTCTGGTCCCTCAGCACCAATCCGGCCGGGATGTGCGTGTTTTTCGAAACCGATTCGGATCGTATCGATGTGCGCTACGACCTCACGTCGGGCGTTTTACACGCGTCGCATTTCGCGCCCACCGGTAAGAGCGGACTGGATTTATACTCGCGGGATAAAGACGGCAAGTGGCGCTGGTGTGGTATTAACAAGCCGGGTTCAAAAGCCGAAACCAAAACCATGATCAAAGATATTCCACGCAAAATGCGTGAATTCATGCTGTATCTGCCGCTTTACAACGGTCTGAATTCGCTCTACATCGGCGTTAATAAGGACGCCGTCTTCAAGCCCGTCGCGCCGCGAAAGGAGAAGCCCATTGTCTTCTACGGTACTTCGATCATGCAGGGCGGTTGCGTGGCGCGAGCGGGCATGTCATTTTCGTCGATCCTGGGGCGACGCTTGAACGTTCCCATAGTCAACCTGGGATTCTCCGGCAACGGCACCATGGATGCCTCGGTGGGTGACCTGATGGCCGAAATCGACGCGGCCGTCTACGTGATAGATTGCCTGCCGAACATGGACGATAAAGCCGTGGCTGCCAAGACCGAACCGCTGGTTCGACAACTTCGCAAGGCTCGACCCGATACACCCATCGTGCTGGTAGAGGATCGCACCTACGATAATTCCTGGATAAAACCGTCCTCGATGCAACATAATCTC
Organism: Pirellulales bacterium; assembly: GCA_016934075.1. Lineage (GTDB taxonomy): Bacteria > Planctomycetota > Planctomycetia > Pirellulales > Thermoguttaceae > JAFGTN01. The sequence continues at coordinate 3,826 of JAFGTN010000843.1, read as the reverse complement.
AGTAGTCGTAAGGCATTGAAAGCGGCCTACGATCGCCTGGTTGCCGCCGGAGTGAAGGGCCTGGTTTACGTCAAGGGCGATGGGCTCTTGGGCGACGACAGCGAAGCCACCGTCGATAGCTCACACCCTACCGATCTGGGCATGATGCGCATGGCCGACTCCATGGAGCCGGTGCTGAGACCACTACTTAAAACGCAAAAGTAGCTTCGGATGTAGTAGATGTAGATGTAATAGATGTAGGGTGCGTGCTTGCACGCACCTCAGTTAAAAAGAGACCTTGGACCGGCCGATTGTTTCAACCGCTTTTCGAAACCAACCTCTAAACTCCTTAGTTGCCTTCCCTGAATAAATCCCTTTCTTCCTCCTCCTCTGCCCCATTGCGGTTGTAAAGCCGGCTGAACCCGAGTGCCCAATATTAGCGTTGATTAGCGGAGATCAGTGTTCCCAATCCCCTAAGTCTATTTGAACCAAAAAAGCCGTGCCAAAAAACGTCCAATTCACGGCTCGCCTTGACCCTGACGCCATCGCCCTGTTATTATTTGCTCATCAAATGCCTGATATCAACCGTTTCGCTTGTTAGGGGAGACGCTTTTCATGCCGCTTTCATGGAACGAAATTCGAAGCCGCGCTGTGGCATTTTCCAAGGAATGGGCGGGGGAAACTCGCGAGCGCGCCGGATCGCAGACGTTTTGAAACCATTTTTTTAACGTCTTCGGACTCTCGCGGCGCCATCTGGCGAGTTTCGAAGAGCCCGTGAAAAATCTCGGCGGTAGCTACGGATTCATCGACCTCTTCTGGAAGGGCATGTTGCTGGCCGAACAAAAGAGTCTCGGCAGGGATCTAGGCAAGGCCCACTCCCAGGCCATCGACTATATCCAAAGTCTCCAGCGAGAAGGCCGTTCGGACGAAGTTCCCCGATATGTTATCATTTCCGATTTTGCCCGAATCGCCCTGCACGACCTGGATGAAGGTGAGTCGGTTACATTTCCACTGGCCGATTTTTATAAGAACATCAACCTCTTCGCATTTATTCCCGGCTATAAACAACATAAGCTCGAACACGAAGATCCCATCAACCTCCAGGCCGTCGAGATTATGGGCGACCTGCACGACGCCCTGGAGGCCGGCGGCTATTCGGGGCACGAACTCGAACGGTTGCTGGTCCGCATACTGTTCTGCCTTTTCGCCGAAGATACTGGCATTTTCGAAAGGAATTCCTTTCAGCTATTCCTCGAAAACCACACCAATCCGGACGGCTCCGACCTCGGCCCGCAAATCGCCCAGTTCTTCCAGACCCTTAATAAACCCAAGGAGAATCGGCAGAAAAACCTGCTCGAAGAACTGGCCGAACTGCCTTATGTAAACGGTGAACTTTTCGCCGAGTCGCTCGGTTTCGCCGCCTTCGACGCCGACATGCGCAACCGTCTTTTGGCCTGCACGCGTTTCGACTGGAGCCGCATATCGCCGGCCGTTTTCGGCGCGCTTTTCCAGGCGGTAATGGAGCCCAAGGAGCGACGCCAGATCGGCGCCCACTACACCAGCGAGCGCGACATCCTCAAGGTTATCGGTCCGCTATTCCTCGACAATCTCAAGGTAGCACTCAACCGTGCTGGCAACGACGATAACAAGCTTCTCAAACTCCAACGGCAATTGGCAGAGATACGGCTGTTGGATCCGGCCTGCGGCTGTGGCAATTTCCTGGTCGTGAGTTACAGGGAACTACGTTTGCTGGAATTGGAGATTCTACGCCGACGGCTCCGGAAACAAAAAGTACATGATGTGGGCGCGATTCTCATGCTTGACGTCGATCAGATGTATGGCATAGAAATTGAAGAATGGCCTGTCCGTATCGCTGAAGTGGCTATGTGGCTAATGGACCATCAGATGAACCAGCAGCTCAGCGAGGAATTCGGCGAATATTTCGTTAGGCTGCCGCTACGATCCAGTCCGCACATCCACCACGGAAATGCCTTGACAACCGATTGGAACGACGTTCTTCCTTCAACAGAGTGTACACATGTGTTGGGAAATCCGCCTTTTACAGGAAAACGCTTTCGTTCCAAAGATCAATCTGCCGAAATGGCACTTGTTTGGAATGGCGTCAGAGGTAACACGAAACTTGATTATGTCACGTGCTAGTATAAGATTGCTTGCCAATACGCAAAAGGCAATAAATTGACTGTAGCATTTGTATCGACAAATTCTATAACACAGGGTGAGCAGGTATCAATTCTGTGGCCCGAGTTATTCTCAAAATATTGCCTCAAGATTCATTTTGCCCACCGAACATTCGAGTGGCAGAGCGAAGCCCGTGGCGCGGCACACGTTCATGTTGTAATTATTGGTTTTGGACTTTTTGATACAACTAAGAAGACTATCTATGATTATGAGCACGGACGTGGAGACTCGACATCCGTCAGAGTAACAAATATTTCTCCATATCTCATTGAAGGAGAGGATGCTGTTGTACACGACCGTCGAACTGCGATATGCGACGTTCCTCCGATTATCTATGGAAGCATGGCGAATGATGACGGGAATCTGGTCGTCAAGCCTGAGGATCGTGATTCTCTCATTGCGAAAAGTCCAGAAATTGAACAATATCTTCGGCCCTTCTATGGTAGTAAGGAGTTTATTAATTCTATCTCGCGATGGTGCATTTGGCTCGTTGATGTTAATCCTTCATCTATTCGCAGCATTCCAGCACTAATGAAACGAATCGAAGGTGTGCGGAAACATCGTCTAAAAAGCACACGGCCAGCTACACGAGATCTTGCCTCAATACCAACACTCTTTGGTGAAATCAGACAGCCGTCTACACCTTATCTCATTATTCCAAAGAACCCTTCACATAAAAGACCATACCTTACAGTGGGTTTTATGGATGCTTCAATAATCGCCAGTGATCAGAGTTTGATAATACCTAATGCAGGCCTTTATGAATTTGGTGTCATTAGCTCAAAAATGCATCTCGCTTGGGTGGCAACTATTGGGGGAAGGCTGAAGTCCGACTACAGGTATTCAAATACAGTTGTCTACAACAACTACCCATGGCCCCAAAATGTGAGCGACGGCAAGCATAAAGCCGTTGAAGAAGCCGCTCAAGGAGTTCTTGATGCTCGTGATATGCATCCGGAAGCCAGCTTGGCCGATCTTTATGATCCCCTTGCCATGCCCGCCGCACTGAGCAAGGCCCATGCCAAACTCGACCGCGCCGTCGACCGCTGCTACCGCTCGCAGCCATTCCCCAACGAACGAAACCGTATCGAGTATCTCTTCAAACTCTACCAAAGTCTCGCAACCCCGTTACTGCCCGCGAAAAAGACCCGCAGGAAAAAACGTTGACACTCAGCCGGTAATTCCGATTTCTACCCGGTTTCTAACTGCGATAGCCCGAAGGGCTTATGATATGACAGCCCGGGGTTGCCGCGTAGCGGCTACCCCGGGAACGGATGTATATAGACGGAAAAAACCCTGAAAGGGTTTAGTAACGCATTGCCAATAGATGAATTTGTATTTTTCCGGGGAGAAATAGCATTTTCATCCTCTCCACTTTACGAAATCCCGTTGGGATTTATGTTTTTATTCCGCCCATGCACCCAGGGTAACCGCTGCGCGGTAACCCTGGGCTATCTTATGAAAGCCCTTCGGGCTAGTGTAAAATCGAGAACTTGGAAGTACTGTCAATCCCGATAGGCCGTTTTTTTGTTTTCCTGCAATTGTCCTGGAATCGTCTCTCCTTCACCAAACAGCGAGCCGTTGTCGGCCAAGCCGGTTGGGTGCGACCAGAGGTATGGGATGCGGGGCAGTGCCGTCGGGAGCCGGG
>JAFGTN010000842.1 GCA_016934075.1 Pirellulales bacterium | reverse complement strand
CGGTCACGCCCCAGGCGGCCTGCCAGGCGGCCGTGGCTTGCATCCTCGCCAGATCGGCCGGTCCCTGGCCGGCCATTTTCTGGCTGAAATCGCTTACCTCGGTCATCACATCTCGGCGACCGTGAAGCAGGGCCGCTGAACTGGGCAACGCGGCTGTCATCCATCCGGCATGAATTACTGTGTCGGGTGACGAATTCAACATGTCCAAACCAGGAATATGCATCCGACCCAGCGAGGCCAGACCGTTCCCTTCCAGCGGCACGTGGAACATAATGCTCTCCTCCCAAAGCGAGTGCCCCGAAGAGGCGATCCCATGCGATTCGCACCAGCGACCGAGCGCGCCGAAGTAGCGGTCTTCGATGAGATCGGAAATCAGGCTCCAATACCGCCGTCGCGCGAGTTTGTCCGTCTGGCTGTCGCCCTCGAAAAGGCTCTTCCGCGCCGCCAAAATATCCTCGCCGAACCGCTGCTTGTATCTCTCGGGCAAGTCATCGCACCAGGGCACCGAGGGTAACGGCGGCACTTGTGGGTCGGGCTGATGAACAACTTGCATTTTTTTGCGTACAGCCTCGGGCAACTGCCCCAAGTTAACGGCCATCAGCGACGGTTCGTCGGTAAAGGTCGCTCGAATGGTTTTACCGAAGTGACGTTGCAAACGCATCCAATACTGCTGGTGGGTGTTATCGATAAAACACTCCACGGCCGCTTTGTCTATCAGGTTCGGATAACGTCGCGTGGCGTAGTAATTGTTGGCAGCGTGGGAATGTTCAAATGCCGCACGCACCTGAAAAGACTCGGCCCGGTTCTTATCGTAGGTCAGCTCAGCGGCTTCAAATGCCGGATTCTTGTCCAGAACCAGCGTGCCCGCGGCGCCGCTTGGGTAACCCTTCTCGTCGTAGATCCACACGACCATGCCCAGCTTTTCACACGATTCGACCGCCGTGATGAGCGTTTTCCAGGCGGCTTCAGACTTCATGTAATTGTGAAAAGACACGTTCGTCACCACGCCACCGAGACCACGTTCGAGATAGTATTGCATTCCCGAAACTGTTGCCCGTTGAGGCTGCATTTCGTGTACGATCTGTAACGGCCGGTCCTCCATTAACGGCTTTTGCCATCGCGCTTGCCACGCAGGCGGAAGTGACGGCCCGGCGGCATATGCGACAGACTGGGACAGGGCGGCCATAAGAGAGACAATCAGCAGGGAAATCCTCTGTGTTCTCATTTTTACACTCCGTTGTTTATTGGCAAAGCTTGGTTTGTTTTGCACTCGTGAAGGCCGTTTACCGTTTAATCGACGTCACGAAGCTCCCACATCTTGTGTGTAACCACGGCCCCTTTCTCTACGTATCGCTCGCAGGCAACGCTGTGCAACACCCGCACGCATTCAAACAATGTATCGACATGCAAATCGATCTGCTTCTGAACCTCGGCCGAGTTCTGGCCATTATATGCTTGCTGGGCAAGTCGGCCGACCGTTTGTTTCACACCCGGCTCGACTCGACTCGCCAAAGCGGCCGTATCAATAAAACAAACCGTGGCTCGATGATGCTTGGGCTTAGTGGATAGGCCGCCCAATGTCGGTGGCGCGGGTTCGAGCAAGCGTTTGACGGCAGTGGGCGAAGTGGCAACAATCACTACCCGACCCGTGCGACCCACGGCGGAGTTTTCGTAAAGTCGCATCCACTCGGGCAACGGACACGGCGAAATCGTGGGTTTGGCTGCATTGAAGTCGGGACGCTGCCCTCTGCGGGTATCTTCGAGCGCATCGACCACATCGCTATACACGGTCCAGTATTCCGTGAAAACCTCTTGCAGCCTCTCGGCCGCAGTGGTGTCGGTAACAAATGCCGGACCGTCTTCATTGATGAGGAACATAATTTGCCCGTCTTGCAGGGTGGGGATCAAGACTTGGCGGTTGACGCGATCAATTTGCCGCAAAATCGGACGCAGTAAGGCCACTGTCAAACGGCAGGATTTTCGCCAGGCAGGATCGATGTTCCAGAGCACACGGTCTTCGAACAAGTCGTAACTCCTCGCCAGCCACTTGGTGGCCATGTCGTATTGAGCCACGGTGAAAGTCGCACGAAAACTCTTCATTAAGAGTGGTCGCCCACCCACGTGCTCAAGCAATCCCAGCGGTTTGTATCCCTTCAACCAGGGATGTTGGCTACGGTCGAAACAATAGCTTTCCATGCCTCGCTCGCTCATCAGGCAAACCTTTACCAATGCACCGGGTTTGCGACGTAGCGACTCGATATCCTTCCGCAAGGCAGCCGCTTCGGTTTGCAGGCGGATTTTGGTATCTTTGTCGAAATTTGCCGATGCTATGCCGGCGTCGAGCCGTCGGGCAATTGCAGCGGCATATCGATTCGAAGCATAAAGCGCCCGGTTGAATTCCCGGCTGCGATAGCAGATCGACGTCAGGCGACAACCTTTCATGTCACGGACGGGTCGCATCTCCACACGATCGATGAGCCGTTTGGACTGCTTCTTCTTGCCGGGCATGTTGAGCATGGCCAGACCGTCGGTCGAAGGGCCCAGGGAAAGCAGCAAGTAATCTCCCTTGATACCCAGGGCGATGGTGAGTTTCAAGTCCTCGATTTTTTTACGCAACAACGCGGCCTTTTGCTTATCAAGTCCCTCGATTCGCAAGTCGGTTTTCGGTTTGAAAAAGAGGCGGCTGTCCAGATTGAATGTGAGGTAGTTGGCACCGTCGATTTGTTCGCGGCGCATGCGGCCGTTAAGTTCGGGTTGCGTCCAGCAGGCCATCCCCAGCATCAGTTCCAGCTTGCCGAGTTGCTCGGCCGCCAGATGACGGTCGCGAATCCTTAAACCCATCACCAGGTTGGGTACCGCCAGGTGATCGGCATTTTGCGCAATCGCTCTGAGCACTGCCACGTCGGCGTTTGGTTTCCCTTCGAGCATGCTATTCAGCGACGCCAGGTTGATTTCTTGCAACATATCCACCAGATTGACAAAGCCGCGGTCGCCGTACACAAAAACCTCGTCCGAACAGATATCGATCAGGAATTCGATCAGACGTTGCACCTGAGGATCGTTGAGGATCGTTTCCACTTGTCCGGTTGCCGGTTGAGCCTCGGCCAGTTTCGACTTGCCAATCCGCAATGTCGCTTGGGTCATGGGGTGTGATAGCAGCCGTGCGTATTCGCGGCAGATGGGCATCTCGCATAGCTTGGCCCAAGCCCGTGAGTTCAAGACAATCTCGACTTGTTCGCGGTTTCGCAAAGCGGCCCGATAAAAAGCAATGTCGGCGGGTATCCAATCCAACGCGTTTTCGGGCGGCTTCTTTTTTTTCACAACCTGCTTTTTGGGCGCCACTTTTTTAGACTTTTCGGTCGATGCGGGCTTAGAAGCGGGCTTGTTCTTCTTGTTGGCGAAAGCTTCGGTGGAAAAACTGCCGAACAACAGGCTGGTCAGAAGAATCAACGCGGGGATAGTGGATGTCAATTTCATGATATGGCCGCTCGCTTTATGCAGAAATGTGGTGACTGGTACCTCTCCACGCCCATTCTCGGCGTGCCACACGTCAGCTTATGTTTCTTCACAATACATGCCCCGAAACGAGGTTGGGAATGCTCAGCAGGAACTTCGCCCTCCCACCTGATGCGAATCCTTTTCATTGGTCCGCTCATTATCCATTGTATTTCCCGGTCCACCCATCCGCAAACTTGGAGTTCCGCGACAACCCCACCACCCGACAGCGGGCTGCGGGGAGTTTGCATTTCCAAGACTCGATCATTAAAATGCTACTGTTACACCAACACTTAACAAGCAATACATATTTGAACATTTTGAACGAGAGGACGAGGATCATGTCAAACATAAATTGGAATTTCATGTTGAGATTTATCGCGACGTCAATGATGCTGGTTGCCTGTGTGTCGGCTTGCTTTTTGAGCAATACGGCCAATGCCGACGACGCTAAAGGCTCTATTACCTTCGAAGGTTCGCCCGGGCCGGGCAACGGCAAGCACATCGTTTTCGTGACCGGCGACGAGGAGTACCGCTCCGAGGAATCGATGCCGCAACTTGCAAAAATCGCCGCCAAACGCCTGGGATTCAAGTGCACCGTGCTCTTCGCCATCAATAAAAAAGACGGCACCATCGATCCCATGACCCTGGATAACATTCCGGGCCTGGAAGCCCTCGATACGGCCGACTTGATGGTCATGTTCCTGCGCTTTCGCAAATTGCCGCCCGAGCAAATGAAGCACATCTTGAAGTATATCGATTCGGGCAAACCCATGATCTCTTTGCGTACCAACACTCATCCTTTCAACTATCCCGAGGGACACAAGTTTCACGAATGGAGTTGGCGTTCGAAGAACGGCGGATTCGGCGGACGAGTCTTCGGGCAGACCTGGATCAACCACCACGGCGACCATCACGGCACCAGCACCCGCGCGATCGTTGTGCCCGAAAAAGCCGGCCATCCCGTGCTATGTGGCGTAAACAAAACTTTCTGGGGTCCTTCGGACGTTTACGGCACACTACCCTTGATTGGCGAGTGTGAAACGTTGGTTATGGGTGAAGTCACCGAAGGCAAGACTCCCCAAGGCAAGCCGCAAGAAGGCAAGGCCCGTATGCCTCTGGTTTGGATAAAAACCTACACCGGCCCCAGCGGAAAAGCCGCCCGCGTTCTGACGACCACCATGGGCCACTCGTTCGACCTCAAGAGCGAAGACCTGCGACGGCTGCTGATCAACGCTTGCTTCTGGGGCATGGGCTTGGAAGACAGGATCCCGGCCAAGGCCAACGTCGATTATGTGGGCGAATACAATCCCAGCAAGATCGGATACGGAAAGTGCAAGAAGGGACTCAAGCCGTCGGATCATAAGATGTGATTAGGTGTGAGGCGTCGGATTTCAGGTATCAGATATGGGGTATTTGGTAAGGATTGCCTATAGCCACTACTTTTTGTCTTTGCCGGAATCGATTATGCGCACATCGATTATGCGATCGTGGTCGTAATCCGACGTGGCCGAGCCGTTAGGGCCCATTCCGTGCGTCGAAATCCTATGGATTTTAGTGCGGATAATGTGTCCTAACATGCGTCTTACCACTCGGCGCGCCGACGGGATCAAAAGCGTGAAACCGACAATATCGGTCAATACGCCGGGTGTTATCAATAGCGCTGCGGCAACAAGAATTCCCAGTCCATCCAATAGCGAATCGGTAGGCAATTGGCCCGCCTGAATTTGTCGTTGCACGGTTTGCAGACACAAAATGCCTTGCCAACGAGCCAGCGACGCGCCAACCACGCCGGTGACTAATATTATTGCAATAGTATAGAAAGGGCCGATGACCTCGCCAATGGAGATCAACAACCAAAGTTCCACCAATGGGACGATGGTGAAAAGGATTAACAGCCGCAGCATTATGAGGCTCTTTTGAGGTTTCTTGGGATGTCCGGATTATTCATAATCCATACTAACCCGAAATGAGAGCGAGGGAAGTGTATGCTCTACCTGTTTGCTCTTCGTTTTGAAGACTTCAGTATTGAACAGCGATATATTTTGCCCCATTTCCCCAAACCTACATTTACCCCTTCTTTTTTATACTACTAGCCAAATACGAGAAGCTGCTGTCTGATAGAGTGCCACCAAGCAAGCAGACCGCTTTCCAGCAGGGCATTTGGACATATTAGACCTCGCCCCACAATTGCGGGTCTTTCTGGACATTTTTGTCGTGAATCGATCTTTTTAGGTATTTTTTGCGATTTTTCTACCAATTGACCTTGAACTGAAGGCAACAAATTCGGAAAACCCGTCCTTGTCGATGCTTCCGGCTTAACCGGCCCGGTCTTGCGGACCGATAGAGTTGACTGGTGCGATGGCCACTTAGTTCGCTTTGACATTCGGCTCAGCCGGATTTCGACGTGGTTGTCACCGACAGGAATCCTATCCGCCAAGGTTTTCAAGCCAAGACGGTAAGTCAGAAAAAAAGCACACTTTTCGTCCAAGGTTACTTGCCCGTGAATATTCATCCATCCGCTGTTGTAAGTCGCAAGGCAAAAATCGGACTTAATGTCACAATCGGTCCGCTTTGCGTGATAGAAGACGACGTTGTGATTGGCGACGATTGCACTCTGGCATCCCATGTGGTTATTAAAAACGGCATAACAATCGGCTCGGGTAACCGGATTTTCGAATCGGCCGTGCTCGGAGGCTATCCACAACACATCAACATGCCCGAGAACCCGGGTACGGTAACCATCGGTTCGGGCAATACCATACGTGAAAACGTTACCATTCACAGGGCATTGAATTCCGATAAGAAAACAGTCGTCGGCAATAACAACCTGTTTATGGTGAATACCCACGTTGCCCACGACTGTGTGCTTGGTAACAACATTATCATGACCAATAATGCCATGCTTGGTGGGCACGTGGTGGTCGAAGATCGAGCGTTCATTTCCGGGGCGGTAGCCGTGCACCAATTCTGCCGTGTCGGCTCGATGGCCATGGTGGGCGGTCAAGCACACATAATCCAAGACGTTCCGCCATTTGTAACCGTCGACGGCCTGAGCTCGTTAGTGGTTGGACTCAACACGATCGGCCTGCGGCGTTCAGGATACGATGCCAACCAGATTCGCATTCTCAAAGAAGCCTATCGAGTTATTTATCGCAGTGGATTGTCCTGGAACGAAATCCTCGACCGTCTGCAAGTAGAATTCAGCGATACGCCGGCGGCCCATTTCCACAAGGCTTTGAGCATGACTACCCGGGGAATTATTTCCGAGCGTCGACTACCTCCAGGCGCCACGCTCAAACTGCATCGCGAGTCGGGCAAAACGCAGAAGCCGCAAGTCCGTGTTGGTTAGCAACCGAATAGCACTCGCACATATGTCGATTTCGTATGCTCCATGAACGAATCAGACCAATCGCAGAATGTACAGCAGCGTGTCGTGGCCCTGGAAGAATCGGTAATGCATCTGGAGCATATGCTGAAACAGCTTAACGAAGTTGTCTGTACGATCCAAGATCGCATAGACAGGCAGAATGAGGCCATCAATCACCTTACGGAAGTTACCCGCCGAATCTCGCAGCGCGAACCCGAACAGCGCTCGCTTGAAGATGATCGGCCGCCGCACTATTGAGAAGGACCGATAAACGGTCTTCAGGATATCAAAAGCAAAGCGAAAAGGCACTACAACGCTTCTCGTATGAGTGACTTTCGCGTCCAATATGGGCACGCCGCAATACGGGGAAGAGACCTGGTGCTAATATTTACGAAAAGGGGTCCTCAGCGGCGGCTTCCGCTTTGGGTGCTTCCTTTTTCTCATCTCCCTTGGGTTTGGGATTTTTCTCATCAGCAGGCTTCTTTTCGGCCTTCTGATTATGACGCACGGGTTTTGTCAACTCCATTTCGTGCAAACACTGTACGAGACCCGTTTTCGTGATGAGATAGATGCGGTCGGTCCACATATTGCAGACCATGACATCCGCGGGGCGAAACGGCAGGGTGTCGATTCGGACTCCGTTTTTGGCGTCCAGAACCAGAAGTCGTCCCAGCTTGTCTTCAACGTAAAGGCGGGTGGGACTTGCGGCGACGAACCTGGTAACGAGTGGAGCATGCCACAGTTTATCACCGTTGTTTTTATCGAGGCAATATAGACCACCGAGCTCGCTGGTCACATAAAGCCGGTCGCCGATCGGAATAACAGGCTCGACTATCGGTTGTCCGATGGATTTTTTCCACAATTCGATGCCTTGCTTCTCACTGTGCGCGTAGATGGAACCGTTCATAGATGCGGCGAAAATTACGCCTTCCACGTTGGTATTATCTGCTTCCGGCGGCAGGCAGGTGGGTTGGGAAACGATTTCAAATCCGCCAGCCAATTCATAAAGCAATGGAAATGAATGCTCGTCCTGGCGACTGATGTGAGCGACGGACATGCCTTGACTGGTTGCCCAGGCAATATACACTTCCTTGTCATCGTCGCGGACGATAATCGGCGCAGAAGTAATAAAACCCGATGAACCACAGGCAACTTCCTGGGCGAAACCTTGCTTGAGTCTTAGCGAATCGGATTCCTGTTCTTTTTGCTCCGATGCGGGCTTTGCCTGCTTGGCCTGGTCTTCGGCTTTGGGCTTTTCGGCGTCGGTTTTATCAGAACCCGATGGAGAAAGTGATGAGGGATCGACAATCGGCGTTATCTCGTAAGCAACCACTCGGCGACTAATTGTAGGTACAAAAACGTGACGTTTGCTCATGCAAATCCCCGCCACGGGAACGTCGTTGATCCGTCCGGTCCACAGTAGCTTACCGTCGGAACGCTTGAGGATATAGAGATTGGTACCGTTAACGACCGAGACGAGATTTTTTCCGATGCCTAAGGGCAGGGAGGGATGGTCGGGGCGACCGATGGTTTTCACCCATAAGGTCTGACCGGTTTCGGCATCGATCACATGCAAGGCGGCACAATCGGTTTGCACGAAAAGCGTGTCGGGATTTACGTCGTCTTTTTCACTGAACGTGACATGCGATACTCTTCCCCGACCGGGATCGAGGCGAACCTGCGTAAACCAGGGTCGAACCAAGCCATGAGCTTCGGCGGTCTGATGTGAAATCAGGCCCCCGTCCGGGGCAGCCAAGAGCAGATTGCCTGTAAACACCATGAGCGCGATGGCGCTCAGAAAGAGGACAAAACGTACAAAACAGGTCATGGATTACACCCGGTCGATCTGGAAACGATGGTTTGCATTAGTTTCACCACAGTCGAGGCTACCAAGCCACAAATCCGGCTATGCTAAAAATGTAAGATAGCAGCCTCGGGCTGTTGAAAAATTGTGAAAGTGCGTAGTTATGGAGATTTCGCGGAACAATTCCGGTTAGTTTATCATAACTAGGACTTTGGTAAAAATCACGTGAAAAATAGGTAGTGTCCTAAGAGTGTGTTGCTGAACGAAAAAAGCCGCTTAGAAGCGGCTTTTTTTCGGTTTTTCCCTATACCCTCTTATTCTTTTTCAATATTATGCTCTTGAACAGATCGTTTGATCTTCCGAAGCATAATTTCCCACCAACCAGACAAGTCTTCAAAACTTTCGGAACTTAGCTGCCCTGGCCATTGAAGAACAACGGGACCCTCATCTAAAGTGAATACATCTTGTTTTGAGCCTGTCTCACAAGTTGATGCTATTATTGGCGTTGTGGTCATACTGAGACTCGATTGTGGGCTGTTTTGTGGTTTTACCGGGACAACAGGGGCCACACTGGCACCGCTTTTGGTTTCTTCGCCCTCATCACCTTCAATTATACCGGGTCCACAAAGTTTTGCAAACGCAATAGTCTTCTGATACTCGCCAATAAATCGGCCAACATATTTTGGGTTAAACCCCCGTTCACGCTCCAGATAACGGCGCATCTCACCTTCTGGTGGCAATTCAGCGCCCCACTGCTTCCACAATTCCTGGTGAATGGGCGGTTTAAGGGCGGCAGTTTCAATTGCTGTTTTGCGTTCAGTTGTATGCTCATTGGGGTCGACAGCAATATCTAATGCGAGGTCTGTCAACCGCAGCATTCGATCATTGTCATTACTCTTCTCTTCTTTGAGCAAACCAAAGTATTTGAGGGCTGCAATATAGGGAGAAGCTGTTTTTCCGCTTTTGTACCCCCATTCTTCAGCAATTACATCTACCCCTAATGCATGTTTAGCTGCTGGGTACAGTTTTACAACAAGCTGGATAGCAGTTTTTAAATCAATTGCCGGATAACTTGGGCTACGAAGCCTTTGTTTTTTCGCCATTGGTAGTCCTCCCGAGGAAAATGCTGTTTGTTCTATCGTAAGTATAGCGTACTGTACCGTAATGACAATAGCAAATTAAGAGTAGTCGCAATAAAAATCGAATTTACAGTACATCCCTATTGACCACACGGTGCATTTATGCAACAATACGGCCATACGTTAAACTATAGGAGGAGATGCGGTGAGAAGAGAAGTGAGCCCCATCCGATGTGATCGCCGTAGGATGGGGTGAAGAAGGTGGACAGCCAAGTCCCAGCAGGTACCAGACTCGCAATCATGAGCCTGCTGGGGCAAGGCGATCTATTTACTGAAACGGAAGGTGTCCCGCGTCTGGGAGGCGCAACAGACTTATAATCTGTCGTAGGGCCCGGCATATACCGGTGAGGTTCGAATCCTACACCTTCCGTATTTCACAATAACAGACACTTTCCCCCCAGTCAAGCGGTCTTTCCCCGTTTTGACAGGCGGGCTATTTGCAGCAACTCCGAACGCGCCCATGTAGAGCTATCTAGGCCCTTTTCTTGGGCGGAAGCATCTAATTCCGCTCTTTCGTCATCCGTCAAACGTATTCTGAGAATATTCTCGCGACGTTCCGGTTGTTTTTTTGGGGGGCGACCTCTCATAGCTACATTGTAGCTACAAAAAAACTTTTGTCAATATAGCTTTTATCTATTGACGTGTGGCTACAGTGTAGCTACAATAAATAACATGAAAACTACTAAAAAACCCCGTCGATGCGTCAACACCGACGGGGCGACTTTGTACCCAGGCCATCGGCCCGAATACCGTCTGGACAACAGTATTCTATCGCCGACTGACCGCAAAAGCAAAGGTCGGTTAGATGATCGCCCCCGCCTGCAAGCACGACCAAACCAAGCGTCACGGACGTGACCGCAACGGTAATCAACGGTTTCGCTGTATCCTCTGCGGTAAAACCTGGACCGAGAAGAAACCGCAAGGCCCACTAGGACCGATGCGTATCCCGGTGGAAAAGGCTAAATTAGCCCTACAACTGCTGCTTGAGGGCAATTCAATTCGATCTACCGAACGCATTACCCACATTCACCGTGATACAATTTGCCGCTTGATCGTCCGTTTTGGCGAAGCCTGCCGGGATTTCCTCGACGAGCGTATGCAGGGACTTACATTAACTCACCTGCAGTTTGACGAACAATGGACATTTGTTGCTAAAAAACAAGCCCGCCTGACCATAACCGAGCGGGAAAATCGTGGTGATATCGGAGACATTTACCTTTGGACGTGTGTTGATCGAAAAACTAAGCTGATGCCCAGCTTCATGCTTGGAAAACGGTCGGCCAATAATGCCCGACGTTTTATGGTAGACGTTGCTGGTAGGCTTACATTTCCATCGGCCCACGATTCAGACGCACATGCTTACCAACAAGGCGGTTATACGCCAGTGATCCAGATCTCAACCGATGGTTTCAAGGGGTACCCAGAAGCCGTAGACCTAGCTTTCGGGCCATACGTCAAGTACGGCACGATAATAAAGGATTACCGAAATGCCAGCATTATCTACACACCCTCGGAAATGGTCGGTACGCAACGCAAGGGCTATCGTGGTATAAGCAAGCGTCAAGAATGGACGATATGCACATCGCATGTTGAGCGCCTCAACGGCACACAACGGCTATTCCTGAAACGCTTAAACCGCTTAACCTTGTGTTTCAGCAAGAAACTGCGAAACCTGGAAGCGGCCTTTGCCATGTTCGCTGCCTACTATAATTTCTGCTGGCGGACCCGGAAACCCGGAAACAGCGGGGGAAAACGGCCGACGGCTGCCATGATGGCCAAGCTAACCGACCACCTTTGGGGGTTCGATGAGTTGTTTGACGCGGTTCTAGTTCGTTAAAATGTGCAAATCACGGATGTTTGCGAGCATTTAGAATAACTCGTAAGATGATATCGTCGGGCAAATCCCAATAGGCAAACTTCCGGCGAGTATCCTCACAAAACCTTGCTGCTTCGCGTGGATGCAAAAGTAATTCGTCTATTGTCCAACTCCTGTAGCACGAATTGAACTCTTCGACCATTTCGTCAGTCAGTTCCTCCCGACTAAGATTTACGCCAAATGCCTTTGGGTCGAACTTACCCCTAACCATAATAAACTCCTTGTAAAATTGGTCCTGAGAATTTTCAAGTGTATTTATCATGATATCCTCCATAGGGAAAAACAACTCTTTTGGTACTAGTGCGGGCAGAATACATTAAATAAAAGAATAGCGCAACCCCACTTAGAGGGGGCGCATAGCTGAACCATGCTCACTCTAGCAACACGCAGTTAGGACACTACCGAAAAATATGGTGCAATAACCGTCGGTTTTACTTGATCGTCAGCGAAAAACGGCGGGACTACGATATGATACTCTGCTCTAAGATGTTCTAGGGAAATAATTTATACAAACTTTACCTCTCATCTTAAAGTTTATCAAATCTCTCTTCACTGGGCCTAAAAGGCGGCCAGTGGCTATGTTTCCCCTATACCTAGACCGTTTGGTCTTGGCAGTCTACGATGTGGGATTGGCATGGATGCAGCTCACCACAGAGGTATCAACCCATATGTCAGTTGGCGACTTAGACAAATCGATTCTGAAGATCATCGAAGAGGTTATCGGTTACCTCAATTTTTCATCCGGTGCTCCTGATCCGCGATTCGCAGCCGGGTTGAATCAGCTTTTCGAGCATTTCGAGGGACCAGATCCCGGTCGTGGTAGTACAATCCACGCGGATGATCCCCCTACTTGGATTCGTGTGCAGCATTTGCTCGAAGACGGTCTGGAATACCTGCACTTAAATTCCAAAGCCTTTTCGCAAGTCGACCAAGCTGAGGCGGTGCTGGGATTGGTTTTCGAGATTTTCCCCCCGACCTACCGCGAACATCATCGAGATTTACTTTTCCATCAGAACGAAGATTTCCTTTTTCGCCCCTACTTTATGGCCAGGGTGGCCGAAGCTATTCTACAAGAGGGCCGGCCCTGGGAAGAGACCGAAAGGATAATATCATCGGCAATGCGACGTCTGAATGACTTCGTGGGCCATCGGCCGTTGGCCGTGCTGGAGGGCGATCGGCGTCTGCAAACCTACGATCATGAACGTGTGCGCCCAGTCCCCCTATGGATCAAAGGAGCAGGAGCGGCCGTGGGCAATTATCATGATCTGGTTGAGTTAACCCTACAAGTCATCGCCGAAACAGATCCCGCTTTGCTGCGCATGGCGCGTTTTGATATGGACCTGTTGGACGAATTGGCCGTCGATCCAAGGGCATACGATTTCGATCACCCGGTAAACAAACGTCCCAATTACCACTTCGGTCAATGGGATCCACATATTATCGACAACAACGGCTACTATCGCCGTTTCGTCTTGCAACAAGTCACGCTGGACGGAATTCTCAGCCGTTTGAACAATCGTGGTCGACAATCTCGCAAGAACGTTCTGCATGAGGCGGCCGCAGTTCTGGCCGGCACAATCTTGATGGGCTCGGGAATCAGCGGCGATTGCCCCGAGGCACACGATTCGCACACCTCGCTGCTCACGCTTTTGCCTCAAATCGCGGAATATCGTGACGCATTTTACGAGCAATTCCTGGAACGGCTTGACGGAAAAGAGGCCGATCGTCTGCGTGCCGAGGAGAAGCTCTTGCATCAACCTTTCGGTGCCGCGCGGCAGCACCTGAACCAATGGCTGGCCCAGCGCCGCGCCATGCAGTTGCAGCACGTGCACCTGGCTCAACTTTTTGCACGGATGGGCTACGCCGAGGCCGCCGCGAAACAAGCTCGTGTTGTACCAGTTGCGTCGGCACGCATGCAATGCGAAATCTGCTGCCGCTTGACTGAGGCCAATCACCTGATAGATGAGCGGCAGCTTGACCAGGCCGCAACCTTGCTTGGCGAGATCGAAAATCTTTTGCATCGCGGCATCGAATGCGGGGCCTTTATCGATCCTTGGAACATCCTGGGATTCGGCGCCCAGTTCAGTTTGTTTCCGGCATTGGAAAACAGTGTCCACGACCATCGCGCCGACGAATTGATCGATTTGGCCGAAGAGATATTCGCGCTGTACGCGCGTTTGAAAAAAGAAGCGGCGGCGGCCGGCAAAAGCGAGTTGAAAGAGCGTCTGTCAGAGAACCTGGAAATCATGGCCGACTGGTGGGACCAATTCGCCACCACCGAGGTAAGTTCGGTGAACGGTTTTTCCGGACGCCAGGCCTGGGAGTCGGCCGAACATGTCGCCGTGGCGCTGGGCGCGTGGAACGAAGGCGGCACGGCCGCCGGAGATATCGCCTTCTGGCGCGGGCATGTGGGCAAGTTCACTTCGCCCAAAGCGTACGCACTGGTGATCGAGGCCTTGCTGGGCCACGGCGATCCGGTAGCCTCTATGGCCTTGCTGATGCAGTGGTTGAGCCAATCTGATGAAATTCCCTTGACAGAGGGCAGCTACGTGTTCTACGACCTGGCACTGCGTTGGATGGAAGATCTTTGCGAACTGCCCGGCACGCAAAACTCGCTTAAAAAAGATGGCGAAGAACCACATCGCGATATACCACCCCAGCAGCGTTGGGACTATGCACGTAAGTTTATGGACTATATTGAAGCCGGCGGTGAAGGTCTTGCGGAAGTTCCTAACCTGGAGATTTCCAGTGAGGCCCCGGAAGGTTCAAATGGCGATGAGCTTGACGACGAAGAAGAGAATCGGCACGACGGTCTTTTTGGCGCCGCCTACGAAAATGTGGTTTATCGTGACAGTACCGACGACGGCTTCGACGGCGAGATATCTGAAGGCGGAGGCCCTTCGTTCGGCTCGGAAGAAGATGCGGATTTCGAGCTTTTGGAAGAAGCCGAACGCATTTCCGAACGGCTCGATTTTATCAGCATGTTGGCGCAGCTCTGGAAACTAACAGCCGGGCTGGCCAGGGAAACATACGACGTCCGGAAAACCGGCACCGAAACGACCAATGTCGATCCGGATCGTCAAACGAGGCTGGAAACATTACAAGGTTGGGTCTCGCGGTTGGAGGATTTTCACGAGGGGCTGCTGAAATTATTGGTTTCGGTAAACCGTTATCACATCGCCCCGCCCGGAAATTTGAACGATTCGTTGGCCGAGTACGACCGTCGTCAAGGCATCAAAAGTGTGTTGTTGGATCGAATTATCGACACCACTGTGGAAGTCGTCGATGCAAAAAGCTTTGTGGTCATGGTCAGCGACTTGCCATTGCCCAAGAGCGCGGTGGGGGAATGGGAAAAACAGGCCGGAGAGATCCTGCAAGCGATTTATGCCGCCGATGTGGCGAAGGTTCAAGAAATCTGGCCCGATTTTCTGCTCCTCCTGGAAGACGAAACGCTGCTGTATATGCCAATAGCACGCGGCGGGAAGCCCGAAAAGATTGTAGCCTCGCGCGGCCTGGGCCAGATCCTTCGCCGCCTGTTGGTCGCATTACCCAAGTTGGGAATGCTGCGGGAAACTTTCGAACTGATCGCCACCATCCAGACCATGGAACGCGAACATCCGGTGGGACCGGGAGGAATTACCGAATTCGATCGTATGTTCGAGATCGGTTTCAAGGCGATCGTCAGTTCGCTGATTTCCGCCTCGAAAACTACGCGCAAGCCCCCTTCGGCCAAATCGCGCGCGACAAAAGCCGATATAGAGCTGGTCAACTGCCTCGAGCAGGCGGCCGAACCGCTGCTATATCGCTGGCTGGGACACAGCCGAAATATTCGCCTCTCGGTGCTCGAACCGGTCAGCTCCCCGCAACAGTGGGCACCGTTCAAAAAATTTATCGAAGATTACGGTCACGATCTGTTTACGCAAAGCTATATGGGCTACGGTAATCTGCGCGCAATTCTGCATCAGGGAATCGGCGCATATCTGGATTGGCTCGCTCGATTGCCAGATGCCGAAGAAGAGTACCGCCTGGTCGCCGATCTGGACAGGCGTTTGCCGCGCGATAAGGCCGTGCATTGGTTGGGCATCATCGTCGAGAGCGTCGTCGAGAACTACACGGCATATATGGACTATAACAGCACCACGACCCAGTCGGACAAGGGCGAAATGCTCTACACGCTTTTGGATTTCCTGCGTCTGGTGACCAGCTATGACCGCGTGGCCTGGAACCTGCGACCGCTTTTCGCCGCACACGAGACACTCGTCGAGCGTGGCCGTGACGGCGCCGCCGGGTTGTG
>JAFGTN010000841.1 GCA_016934075.1 Pirellulales bacterium | reverse complement strand
TTCGCGAAAGATCCCGAGCGGCGCGTAGACCGCTTACTCCCCCGCCGATAACCGTAATATGGCGGTGTACTTTGCCGGAAACAGGCTTGAGCGGTTCCAGCAGTCCGGCTTTGGCTACGCCGGCAGCGACCAGACGAATCGCTTTTTGCGTGGCCCCTTCTGGATCGGACTTGCTGCACCAACTTACTTGTTCGCGGATGTTTACGTGTTCGTAGAGGAACGAGTTCATGCCCGCTCTGACGACGGCCGCGCGAAATGTGTGCTCGTGCAAGCTCGGTGTACATGCGGCAATTACCACGCGGTCCAAGGATTCCTTCTGGATATCCTCGACGACGAGATCCTGCCCGCTTTGGGAACACATGGCCGAGTTGTGTCGTGCAATTACCACGTTGGGAAGCCGCGAGGCCGCCTGTACTACTTTTTCAACATCTACCACGTCCGAGATGTTGCCTCCACAATGACAGACGTACACACCGATGCGCGTGGCGGATTTGTTGCCGTTGCCACCTGCACCAGGCGATGCTTCCACTTGTCTATCAATCATATTTATTGCTCCTCGCCCGCCACGGTTGATGGTTCCACGGTTTCATGGCGGTGCGACTTGGCTGGATTTGCAGCGGAAGACAGCCCGCGAAGATAGGCCGCGGCTTCCAAGGCGGCGGCGCCGGCCTCAACTATGGAGTCGGGGATATCCTTCGGACCGGCGGCCGCCCCCGCGACGAATACACCTTCTTCCGGCGTACGGCAGGGAGCAAGTGACGGTTGCACGCAAGTAATGAAGCCATCGTCCGCGGGCGCCGCCAGGCCGGCTTGGCGGGGATTCCATGCGGGAACTAGTCCCAGAGAAAGCACAACCATGTCGTGCGTCCGCTCCTCGACACGACCATCTTCCTCCATGATTTCCACGCGCACAACAGGATTCTGTTGCTCGTCTTCGCCGATACGGGCCACTTTCGCCTTGACAAACTCGATTCCCATGGCCTTGGCGTTCTGGAAGAACTGCTCGAAACCTTTTCCGAAGGCGCGGATATCCATATAGTATATAGTCAAGTCGGCCAGCGGCAGCGATCCGCTCAGAAGCATGGCCTGCTTGATGGCATACATACAGCAAACGCGGGAACAATAGGGAACACCCGCACTATGATCCCGGGAGCCGGCGCACTGAACGAAAGCGATCGAGTCCGGCTCCTTGCCATCCGACGGCCTTAACACTCTGCCATAAGGTCCGTGAGGAGCCAACAAACGCTCCATTTGCAGAGCGGTTAGAACATTGCGGAGTTGGCCTTTACCATACTCTTTCTTGAAATTCGCGGGGATCATCTCGTAGCCGGTCGCTACAATAACGGCCCTCGCTCGGACATGCACATTTTCGGGTTCCTGCAGGAAATCGATGGCACCGGCCGGACATGCTTTTTCGCAACGTCCACACAATATGCAATTATCGATATCCAGCAGTGCGACCTGTGGAACGGCATTCGTGAAGGGCACGTAAATCGCTTTGCGAACCCCCAGGTTGCCTTCGAACTCGTGCGGCAGATCGGTGTTACAGGCATACTCGCACAAACGACAGCCTGTACATTTATCCTCATCCACATAACGGGGTTTCTTGACTATGCCGACGAGAAACCGCCGGTTTTTGCGATGAATTTGACGAACCTCCGAATAAGTCATGATCTCGATATTCGGATGATGCTCGGCCTCGGCCATGCGTGGTGTGCAGATACAGCTACAGCAATCCAACGTGGGAAAGACTTTGCTGAGGCCAATCATCTTTCCACCTATACTCGGCTGCTTCTCTACAACAAGCACGTGGAAGCCCTGATTTGCCAGGTCAATTGCAGATTGCAGACCGGCGATACCGCCTCCGATTACCAGAGCATCGACATCAACTTCGTTTGTGTCTATCATTATTCCTTAACGTGACGTTGCAATTGGATGTGCGCAACGAAACTGCAATCGCGGCTTTGAGTCCAATGCAAGTTACACTTCCGAGAAAACTTGCCCGAATTTATCGTGCATCTGTCGGACCTCTTTCAAAAATGCTTTTGAACATACTGTACAGATAGCACATAAACGCAGGCGGTCGGTTTCGATGCCGCGCTCGGTCATCATTTTGTGTACTCGCGAAATTCTTGCCGCCAAAGCATCGTATGCTCCCGGGAAAGGGCATTCATGTCCGCAACTCATGACGATGATGCCGGCAATGCCCTTCTCGAAACAACGCAAGTAAAACTCTTCCGGAAAAATTACCGGAGCAGGTACCCGAACGACATAGGTGTTCGTAGGGTACTCCATGTGAATTTGCCCGACGTTGTCGGCCCCGGGATACGCGCATGCTTCCGTGGCCAGGATCAGGATTTTCGGTTTTTCGCTCTTGTTCGGATGCGCCATCATTTGCACTCCCGACGCATTTCAAAAAAGATATTATCCAGGATCATTTGTTTCGCTTGATGAAGATCCGGTCATATCCCTCGGCAGCAAGCGATCCGAGGAATTCATGTCCGACCTTTGCAGCCCACTTGGGCAGATCGTTTTTAGTGGAAGGATCTCCGGACCATATCTCGATCACTTGGCCGACTGAGACTCCTCCGATTGCCTTTTTGGCCTCCAAGAGTGGTCCCGGACACGCGGATCCGCGTGCGTCAACTACCTTTGCGGCTTGAACTTCCGTCAAATTGGCTTCGCTCATCTTAGTTGATCCTTGTTGATTGGTGGATTATTAATATCATTAAAAATGTGTTACGGATTACGCCGATCAGCAAAATGTCAGCACAACATCGGCTTCTTCGGCTAAGGAGACAAATTCGGCCACGCCACCGCACTCGACACCTTCGATAAAATCATTCTCGGTAACACCGACAATTGGAAAGGCTGCCGAGCAGGCAATAAACCTTGCACCGTTTTCCTTTGCGATTTCCAAGAAATTGGACAGCGTATTGGGGGCTCCGGGCAATTGAATTTTTTCTGCCCCTTCTTTGCGAATAATGTTCAAACCCGAGAGAGTGAAAAAAAGAATCAATTCCATATCGATAGCTTGAGCTCCACAGCCTAGCATGAATGGCGGAAACGCCTTGTTGGGATCGTCGGAGCCACAGAATACGAGCATTTTTTTTGCCATCTTTAAAATTCCCTTTCCAAAAAATGAATATTGAGCCCAAAGGTGTAGTTAGCGGGAAGATGTCGCTTCCCACAGAGGTTTTAGACACCTAGGCGATATCTCCTGAAGACTATGCGTCTTAATATTGTATTTCATGAATATAGTCCTACATGCATATATCGTCAATTCCATACAGAAAAATTAGTGACAGTTTTTTTGATTTTACATAATATTGCAGTTCCATATTTCACCATTAGTGGGGAATACGGGAAACGCAATAAAAACGCCGATTGAAAAGAATGTCGCTGAGGGATTAGAGCATGAAAACAACAAGACGGCTGCTGTACCTGGTCACTTATCTG
>JAFGTN010000840.1 GCA_016934075.1 Pirellulales bacterium | reverse complement strand
TCGAAGGGCACCGGCACGGCGTGGCGAGTGTGCGACGTGTTACCGAAGAATGCGCGCGGTTGGGCGTCGAGCAGTTAACGCTCTATTGTCTTTCCAGCGAGAACTGGAAACGCCCACAAGCGGAACTCGACTTCCTCATGCATCTGCTCGAGCAATACATGGTCGAGGAGCGTACCATGATCGTCGAGCACAACATCCAAGTAACCGTGATAGGCCGTCGTGAGGGCATCCCCAAAAGAGTTTTGTCGCAGTTGGACAAGACGATCGAGATGAGCCGGAATAATACTGGTTTGCGGATTTGTCTGGCCATCAACTATGGGGCGCGGGGCGAGCTGCTCGATGCCGTGCGCGCCATTGCCGAAGAAGTTCGCTCCGGCAAGCTCGATCCGGAGTCTCTCGACGAGGACACTGTCGCCGACCATCTCTACACGGCTGGCATGCCCGATCCCGATCTTTTGATCCGAACCGCCGGAGAAATGCGGCTAAGCAATTTCCTGCTTTGGCAGATTAGTTATGCCGAAGTGTGGGTAACCGAGCGAACGTGGCCGGAGTTTGACGAGTCGCTTCTGCGGCAGGCTATTGCGGATTTTGCTGGGAGGAATCGGAAGTATGGAGGGTTGAGTGTGGGGTGAGGATTCGTAGTCAGTAGTCAGTAGTCAGTAGTCAGTAATCTTTTTTCTTTTTGGAATATGTATCTTGATTCTGGGCAAGGGGGGTAAGAATGGTTCAGGACTTTCGGAAGGTTAAGGTTTGGGAAAAAGCTCATGAGTTGACATTGGGAATTTATCGGGCGACAACATCTTTTCCCGACAATGAGCGATATGGGATAGTATCGCAAATTCGACGGGCATGTGCCTCGATTCCCACAAATATCGCAGAAGGGTGTGGGCGGAGTAGTCAAAATGATCTTGCTAGATTTATTGATATTGCAACCGGATCGGCTAACGAAGTTGACTATCAGTTGCAACTCGCAATGGATCTCGGATATCTAGGCGAAACTCATTACATCAGCCTAACTGAAAAAGTCGAAGAAGTCCGCCGCATGCTGACCGCATTTAATAAAACAGTTCGTTATAAAAGTAGTAGTATAAAATCTGAAATCTGACTACTGGCAACTGAAAACTGATAACTCTTTCAACTCTAACGCACAGATACATCATGCTCAAATGGCGACTATTACTAGGCGTTTTGATAATAGCGGCTCTGGTCGCTTTATGCCGGCTGGATCATTTAGCGGCGCGGCCGGGTACTTGGCTGATGCCGGTGGCAGTTGTGTTGACGGTGTTGGCTAGTGGAGAGATTTTGGGGCTATGTCGTTCGGCCGGTTTGAAACCGATAGGGCCGGTGGTTTACCTGGCTAACATTTTGTTGGTTCTGTCGCCTTGGATTATGGTGGTATACCCGCCTTCGGCCGGGGGCGAAACAGCTTGGCCTATGATGGTCTTAGCCATGGGTGTGCTGTTGGCTTTTCTAGGTGAGATGCGACGATATGACCGATCAAAAGGCGTAACGGCGAACTTGGGCGCGACGGTTTTATCGATGACCTACGTCGGATTGATGCTGGCGGTGGTGGTACAGTTGCGTTTGGTCTGGGGGATCGGGGCGCTGGCATCGTTGGTGATCGTCGTGAAGATGGGAGATACGGGCGCGTATACAGTTGGCCGCTTGATCGGACGGCACAAAATGGCACCGGTGCTAAGCCCTGGAAAGACGATCGAGGGCGCGATGGGGGCCGTGGCGTTTTCAACCTTTGGAGCCTGGATATCGTTTGCCTGGCTGGTGCCCTGGCTTTCTGGATCGGATTCTTCTTCGGCGCCGTGGTGGGGGTGGGTTTTATTTGGAGTCGTGGTGGGGATTTCCGGTATGTTTGCCGATCTGGCGGAATCGTTGCTGAAGCGTGATGCCCAATGCAAGGATTCAAGCAGTTGGTTGCCGGGATTTGGGGGCGTTTTGGATGTATTGGACTCGATATTATTGGCGAGTCCCGTAGCATACATTTTCTGGGGGTTTGGGCTGGTAAAATAATACATATATCGCTATCATATATGTAGGGGGAAGGAGCAGAGACATTGGCATCCAGCGGGAACAGCCGATTTTCTTCGGTTGAAACGCATCCGGTTTTTACGTTACACGTAGGGGGGTGTGCGTAAGGGGCGGGTACCCAAGGGGTGTGGGGAGTGATGTTGATGTCTATTACAGTTACATGTCCTAACGGCCACACCTTGCGAGTGAAAGAATCTTGTGCGGGCAAAGTCGGAAGATGCCCGGCTTGCAATGCAAAGGTGAAGGTTCCCGAGCTTAACAACGGCATGTCCGAAGACGATATAATCAGTGTCTTGGGACCTCACGACCCTAGCAAATCGGGTATTCATAGTGCGGGTCAATCCGGAGATTCGCGGCTTTCTTCATCTAGTATTTTTTCCTCTAATTCGCTTTCTTCCGGAGTTGGCGGATTATCGGGCATTGGCGGGCTTTCCGGTATTGGCGGATCTTCAGGTATTCAGGGGTCTTCTGGTATAGGTTCGAACGATTCTCGGATTGAAAGGACATCTCCACCGAAGAAGAGCTGCACGAGTTGTCACCGCGAGATATCGTCGGGTACCCACATTTGCCCATTCTGCCGAACCTACATAGCCAATCTGAGCGATTTGTAAGTTGTTCTCCGTCAACATCTTGCATAAATCGGAACTCTCTGCCGCCGGTGCTTGTCCACTGGGTTCTACTGTAGTAGAGTTATTTAATGGTAGAAACAGATATTTCTATAGTCAGTTCCAAGTCCTTGATGGAGCTTTTCGGTGCATGCGACCAGCATTTGCGATTGGTTCGTGATGCGCTTGAGGTACAAATTTCGGCACATGCGGGACGAATCCATGTAAGCGGTTCGGAAGCGGCTGTAGCCGAAGCCACGTCGGTTCTGGAAAAACTGCAACTTCACCTACAACGTTTCGGCAAGCTGACACAGGAAGATGTCGCGCGATGTTTGAAAGAGGTATCGACTGACCAGAGCGGTAGTTTGGGCGCTCCGATAACCGTGGGAGGTGGGCGCGAGATACGTGCAAAGACCGGAGGACAAGCCAAATACATCGAGGCAGTGCGGAAACACGCGCTGGTTCTTTGCGCGGGTCCGGCCGGTACGGGTAAGACCTATCTGGCGGTAGCGTTGGCCGTGGCGGCCTTACGTCGTGAGGCGGTACGAAAAATAGTCTTGGTCAGGCCGGCAGTCGAGGCCGGTGAAAGCCTGGGATATCTGCCGGGAGATATGCAGGCGAAAATCAATCCATATTTACGTCCATTATTGGATGCCTTGCGAGAGATGATGGACTACGATCTGATTAAAAGGTATCAGGAAGAAGATGTAATCGAAGTGATACCTTTGGCCTATATGCGCGGCCGCACACTCAACGATGCGTTTATGATTCTTGACGAAGCCCAGAACACAACCGTTTCACAGATGAAGATGTTTTTAACGCGGATGGGCGATAATTCGAAAATAGTCGTCTCCGGCGATACTTCGCAGACGGATCTTCCCTCGGGAACGCGGAGCGGGCTGGTCGACGGATTGGTGCGTCTTAAAGGACTAAAGGGCGTTGCAGCAGTCAAGCTTACCGGCGCGGACATCGTTCGCCACCCTTTGGTACAGCAGATTGTCAAGGCTTATGATACCCGGCCGAAGAGACGGGTATAGACAGAGGATCGGCGTTTGAAACAATCCCATTAGAATGGGCAAACGGAACCAGCGATGTCGGCAGGCGGTCATAAGAGAACTCGAACAGAGCGTGTAGCGGCGTTAGGAGTAGCGCCCGGCCGGTTCGAGCGCGCGCTTGAAAGCCTGGGCCGGCGAGACGTTCTGCTGCGAATAGGTCTTGCTTTTCTA
>JAFGTN010000081.1 GCA_016934075.1 Pirellulales bacterium | reverse complement strand
GTGCGGCTGCTGGCCGACATTCTGCGGCCTTCGCTGCGCGAGGAAGATTTCCAGACTGAAAAGCAGGTGATCGTGGAAGAGATCCACATGTATGAGGACCAGCCGCCGTTCGGCGCCGACGAGACGGCCCGGGCATTGTTCTTCGGTTCGCACCCGTTGGGGCGTAGCGTTTTGGGCACGGTCGAAAGCATCGAGGGCCTTTCGGTGGACGCAATGCGGGATTATTTCAATCGCCGTTACAGCCCCGAGAATATCGCCCTGGTGGGGACGGGCAAGATCGATTTCGAGGCCTTGGTCGATACGGTGGGCCAGGCTTGCGGCAGTTGGCGACCGCATTCGGACGCGGTGACTGGGGCCGGGCGAGAAGACGGACCGTTTGAAGGTAACGAGGTCTTTCGCGTCGATCGCAAAGAAGTATCCACGCAGGAATACGCCATCGAACTTTCGGCCGGACCGGCGGTGGCCGACAACGATCGTTTTGCCGCCAAGCTTTTAGCCACCATTATCGGTGACGATTCGGGCAGCCGCTTTTATTGGGAGATGGTCGATCCCGGCTACGCCGAACAGGCCAGCTTATCCCACTGTGAGTTCGATGGCGCCGGTGTGATGATGACCTACATGAGCTGCGACCCGGCCGATGCGGCCGACAACCTCAAACGTATCCACGACATCTTTGCCGCGATAGAATCCGACGGTGTTACCGCGGCCGAACTCGAACAGGCCAAGAATAAAGTCCGCTCGCGAGTGGTGATTTCCAGCGAACGGCCCCGCGGGCGATTGTTCCCTGTGGGGGCCGATTGGATGGGCCGCCGAGAATACAATTCAATGCAAAAAGACCTGGATGATGTGGCGGCAATTACGCTCGACGACCTGGCGGCAGTGGTGAAGAAGTATCCGCTTACGCGGTGTACAACACTGAGCGTGGGACCGTTGGATGATATTGCAAAACCGAGGTAACGTAGGGCGGATTACAATCCGTTATACGCAACCTGGTAACATTCGAATTGATGGATGACGTTGTTAGCCCCGTCGCCTGCGACGGGACAGGAAGTTTTGAGCCGTCATGCACACTCATCCGGCCGCAGGCGGCCGGGCTAACAATTATTGTGCCTTCCATGGCATGAGAATCACTCATCAATTTTGCTGTTATAGGTTGCCAAGGATTCATAGCCACCCTTGGTTGTATCCCTATGTAATCCGGACTTTGATTGCAGCCAGGGATGGCTGCATCACAATCTATGGCTTTTCAACCGGCGTGAGCGTATATTTATACGCATCCGATCCCCAAAAGTCATTGGGATCGGCTCCCAGGCGGGTGAGGAAGATTTCTATGTCGTGGGTCTCGCGGTTCTCGAAGACCGAAAAGTTGGAGAGTTGCAACTTGCTCGAGTCGTCTTTGCCGCGGGTGTCGATGAGCGTGACCGTATCGCGGCGGATGGTGGCGGTGGGCTCGTCGACTTCGGCAATGATAAGGGGATAGCGGGGCGAATTTCCGTGCGGTATGGTTGCCGAGATGTTTGCCACCCAGTAGAGCTTCTTTGTCCGGCTGTGGCGAAGCAATTGGTGGAAGCTCGAGGGTGAATAGAATCTTGAGCCGTCGTCGTAAGTCAGTTCTTTCACTTCACTGAGCGTGCGGCCGCCGTCGCTGGATGTGCTTACAAATTTGCAGCCGGGCGTGGTGTTGGTGCTCGAACACCGCCAGATTACCAAGACGCGGCCGTCGTTGAGTTCCGCCACGCTGGGTTCCATCAGCCCGCGGCAGGACTTTTCGGGCGAGATTTCCACCCGTTTGCCGGCGGTCCATTTGTAATCCTTTTTTGCAGAGTCCCATTTGCCGATGAAACACAGCGAACCCATTCGCCAGGCTCGTTCATCGTTCATCGGATCGCCCTTGGCGTTGGCATGGGCCACGCAGTGCAGCAGGTCGCCGTTGGAGAGCCGAATGGTGTTGCTGCCGGTGTAGGCCTGGTTATGCATGAGGTACGACGGTTTGAAGGGGTCGTCGGGGTCGTAATCGTCGCCCTCTTCGTATCGCAATAGTTGTGCCGGTCCCCAGGTGTCGCCCAGATCGAAGGAAGTGCGGGCAAAGCAGTGGTTGTGGTGTTGGCCTCTGATGTATGGTTGGCGGAGCCAGATGCCTACAGTCGCTTTGTATCTCGCGTCGTAATAATGCGCGCCATCTCCCCAATAAACTCGCACGCCGCCGGGGTGAGTGACGACCTCCGGCTTGGGCTTGAATTCCGACCAGGTGCGACCGTTGTCGTTCGAACGGCGATAGCGAGGTTTGGTGGGCGTATCGCTTTGGGCCATTTCGGTGTGGGTTTCCTCGCGCAGCAGTCCGCCGTCGACGTATCGAACTCCGACCCAGGCGCTCTGTCCCTTGGCGGGACTGGCGCGGTAGAGTTCCCGCTTGACCTTGACGA
Source organism: Pirellulales bacterium (assembly GCA_016934075.1). Lineage (GTDB taxonomy): Bacteria > Planctomycetota > Planctomycetia > Pirellulales > Thermoguttaceae > JAFGTN01. Next base: position 382 of record JAFGTN010000081.1, on the reverse strand, counting down.
TGGGGCGATTTTCTTCCCAAGGCATTTTGGTCGTGTCGGCCGCGACAGGATTGACAGCCAAGCCGAGTACAACGGGCACAAATAGAATCATACTGATCTGTCGCATATGTTTACCATCAAGTTTATTCTCTGCCCTCTGCCATCTCAATCCAACAACCTACTTTTCCAACCGGGCTACCGCGTGCCTGGAAATCCGCGTTTCATATTGTTTCCGATCCCCCTCGGCAACTTTTTTTAGTATGCCAAGAGCCGGTCTGGCTTGTTCGCCGATTTCGTCCAAAACCCCCGCCGCCGCGACGCGAATCCATTCCCGTTCGGATTGCAGCTCTTCGATCAGCAGGGGCAGGGCTTTTTGTGGCTGACCCATCAGGCAGACGGCCCG
>JAFGTN010000839.1 GCA_016934075.1 Pirellulales bacterium | reverse complement strand
CACAACCGGAAAAGCAACCGGTTCCTTTCCACCACTGAGATGCTCTCGCAAATTGCCTGCTAGCCAGTTAGCCATTGAAATCAGCAGCATAATTAAAATTACACCGCCACAAAGCAAAACCGACCACTTCACTAAACGGCCCGACGGTTTCCACCGCTTTGCACGTGGTTTGTGGAGCATTCCACCCGGTTCGGCCCGATCTGCTTCGTCGAAAAGCGCCTCGAGTTGTGGACCGAAAGCCATGCTTCCCGATGCCTTTTCCGTCTCTATGGACGCAGCCAGATCTCCTTCGAGCAGCTTCTGGTCGTAGACAGCTTTTCTTTTCGGATCGAGTAGACAAATCTTGGCCGATACCACTTCATTCATCAGCCGCTGGGAAAGGTCCGAATATTCACCAATTTGGTAAGTCCGCAGGTGCAGCATCTGCCGATCGACGGCCGCTGAAATCACATCGACATTGTCCTCGAACCATTTAATACCAAGCAATTGATAATGATTCGCGGGCTGTTCTTCAGGTGGGATACCCAACCATTTATAATATGGGTCAAAAGACTCGGACATACATCTGAGAATAGTCCGTTTAATCTTCCTCCGCAAGCTGACAACGTACGAAGAAATCTGGCAGTATCACCATGCGAAAAACGGCCAATAAGGTGGGTTTTTGATAGAAAAGATGAACCAGTGCGAATAAGTTTAGTAGATTTTGTATGTTTTACTTCGCAACAGGTGTTCAATTTTGCTGTATTAAAATAAAACAGGCGAGTTGAGGACTGATCGGCGAATATCCTCAACTCGCCTTTTACGTATTGGAAGACTAGGCTTCCCACCCGTCGGTCTCTTCTCTGCTCACAGCTCTTCTCTGTGCTTCTCTTCTCCACTCCTTGCTCTCATCTGCCCTCATAACATCTCTGTTCCCAAATACTTATGAAGTTCCGTAGGCCTCTTCCTGTTCCAAGGGAAGTACATCTCCTCAAAGTATCTGATTGCCTGCTTCTGTCTCGCTCACCTCTTCGGAAATATCCGGCCCCCGCAAAGCGCCTCTTCTTCATTCCGGTTCCATGGCCCAATACCTGGGCCACGGAACCTTCTGGGGGGGTGAGTGCTATGCCTTCGGCACGCACGATATCTAGTTATTGCAAACATTGTGCCAAAAAGACCAATCTACGCCGAATCACGAAGATTGTTATCAAACTGAATGCTGTAGAGGCGGTTATAGAGTCCGCATTGCCCCAGCAGCTCTTCATGGGTGCCCACACCGAGAATTACACCGTCTTCCATCACGACAATCTTATCGGCCATTGCCAATATGCTCATGCGGTGGGTGATGATAACGGCCGTGCGGCCGCGCACAAATTGCTCCAAGGCACGTTGGATCAATTGCTCGCTTTCCAAGTCGATCTGGCTGGTAGCTTCATCCAGGATCAGAATGGCCGGGTCGTGTAAGATCGCCCTGGCCAAAGCAATGCGCTGGCGTTGCCCGCCGGATAGACGGCTGCCCAGCGGTCCGACCACGGTCTGGTAACCGTCGTCCAGTTCGTTTTCGATGAACTGATGGGCATAAGCCTGCTTGGCCGCCTCCACGACTTGCTCATGTGTCGCCTGCGGCGAACCGTAGCGGATATTGTTTTCGATGGTGTCGTCGAACAGCAGGGTTTCCTGCGAAACCAGCCCGATCTGGCCGCGAACGTCGCGTATTCTCGCATCTCGAAGGTTGATCCCATCCAGACGAATCTCGCCGGCCTTGGGATCGGCGAATCGCGGGATTAGATTCGCCAGCGTACTCTTACCGCAACCGTTGGGTCCGACCAAGGCGACCGTTTCGCCGAATTTGATTTGCAAGTCGACTGATTTCAGGATCGGTTTATCGGGCTCGTAAGAGAAATCCACGCCGTCGAACACCAGATCTTGTCTATGTCGCTGCATGGCAACAGGTTGACTGGGATTGAGAACTTTGTTCTCGCGATCGATCATTTTATAAATGCGATCGGCGGCGGCCGAAGCGCGTTGCAGACGCGCAAATACCTCCGAAAGTTTGCGGAACGGATCGGCCATTCCGGCCAACAGGCCATAGAACGTTAATAGCTGTGCCAGGCTTAAGGGACGAGCGCTCATGCGAACACCAAAGAGATGCGTCTCGTTGCTGAGCACCAGATAGGCGCCCGCCAGCAAGGCCAGGCAAATGGTAATTACGCCCATCACCTCGGTCACGGGGCGGGTAAGCGAATCGTAACGGGCAATTTTCATGGCCTTGCGGTAATAGTTTTTGCTATTGTTATGGAAACGCCATCGCTCGTGGCGTTCCATGGTGAAAGCCTTGACGATCTTGATACCGCGAAATGTCTCTTGCAAGGTATTGTACAATTGGGCCATCTCTTCCATGGCTTTGCGGTTTGCACGTTTGAGCGTTTTGGCCAGCCAGTTGATCAATAGCCCTGCCAAAGGAGCAACCACCAGTGAAAGGATCAGAAGTCGCCAGCATATGCAGGCGGCGCCGACCAGACAAACGATGGCCTTGATCGGCTCGCGAACCATCTTGCCGAAAAGAACAACCAAACCTTCGGCCAGTTGCCCCATGTCGAAAGTGAAACGCGACATCAGGTCGCTGGTACCCTCTTTATTGAAACGGGCCATGTCCATCCGCAAAATATTGCGATAAAAAATCTTCCGCAGATCAAACGTGGCCAGATGCCCCAGGCGAGCGACGAGTATCGTATTGCAAATCAAAAAAACATCTTTGACAATCGTACCCAAAAGTAAGAATCCAATAAAAATCGACAGCGCCGTGAAGGGATCGCGGGGTAAGTAATTGTCGACTAACGGCTGGAACAAAAGGTATCGCTTCAAGGCCTTCTCTTCTGCCGCTATCTCGTCTTCATTGGCGAGGATGCTATTACGAAGAATACGAGCCTCATCGCCTTCGGCCGCCGCCAATTCACTTTCCGACTCTTTTATTTGCGATTGTTTTTCGGCGATCTTCTTTTCAGCCGCGGCAATTTCCGACTCGATCCACTGCTGCGGCGATTCGTTCTCGAAAGCCACCTTGATGATGGGGAAAACCACACTGATATTCGCACCCCAAAGAAGCCCCACCATCAGCGCGGTGATCATCGAAGCTATGAAGGTAAAACGATAGTGCAGCGCCAGGCGCACAACTCTGCCGAAATTGCTCATTCCCGGAATATCTCCTCCAATGGTGACGGTAAGGGCCCTCTTTTAGCAAAATTGGGCAAATAGACCAATGCGGGTTTACGCTTTAGCATAGACATAATGTGAATCTAGCTAACGAAGGAAGCCCCGAGAGTGTAGTCATAGAGGAATATGGGGTAGTGGGTGAAGTGGGGAAACCAACACTAACCCGAAGCACAGGCGAAGGGCGGGATGACGCCAGCCCTGGATCTCCCTTCGCTAGTGCTTCGGGTTAGTATCTCACGCCTTCATACCTCAATAGTTCCGCCTGCTCGTCTCCCGCCCACCAATACAAGGGGCGGGCGAAGTACTATTCGGTCCAAACATTTGCGACGGCTCATGCAGTTGAAACATTGGCGTGCTATGCGGCTGAGGCAATGTCAATTCGCCCGGCAGCCCTTTCGTGCCCGAACCGGGCCGCATGGCGTCGCGGATTATCGAACCCGGATGTCTGGCGATACGGTCGGAAATAACCCGCGCATCGCTGATGATCGGTTGCAGCTTGACAGTGATATCGCGGATATTCTTCGACGCCTGGTTGAGATTACGATAAAGCGTGTCATCATGAATCAGTCTTCCCAGCGAACCTTCGGTGTTGTCGATCGTACCAGCCAGGTGCGTCAATCGCGCGGAGAGTACCTTCAAGTTTGCCAGCCCTTCGTCGACATTTGCCACCAGTGCTGGCCCTCGCTCGCCTAGCGGTTCGGTCAATCCCTTCAGGTTCTCCAGATTTTCATCCACCGCCGCAAAGGTCTTATTCATCTGCAAAATCGCCGCGCGGCTATTCTCGACAAGCTCGGGCATGCCGTCTAGGGCGTCTTTAAAATCTTGCCTGGACTTTTCATCGCCAACGATCTCATTGAAGTTTTCGAACGTCGTTTTAACAGTTTGGACCGTGTCGTTGAGGTCGTCGAAGAATTTGTCGATTTTGGTCTCATTACGACCGAGCAGTTTATCCGTTTTAACGATAAACTCATCCAAGTGCGTACCGGTGACGCTGATAACGTCGATGGCCTGGCTGAGTTTCGCCTGCAACGAGCTGATCTCCACCATGGGATCGATGGCCGGCTTGCCCACCAATATTGTTTTGCCGTCAGCGTCGACGAAAGTTTTTATGTCCTTGGGGGTTTTCTCACTCACAACATCCAACTGCACGTCACCCAAGACCGAAGTGAAGGCCACTCGAAACGTTTGATTATCAAGCAGCTTGCGGCCCTCGTCCATTTTCACGGTGACGATGGCCCCGCCTTCTTCGTCCAGATCGATTGCCGAAACCCGCCCGATCAGAATCCCGCTGTTACGCACCGGTGTACCCATTTCCACACCCCCTGCGTTATCAAACTTGACCAGCAGGGGATAGCCTTGCTTAAAGGTCTCGGGCGTGCCCAACAAGAGCACCATGATCGCCAGTATCAAAACCACGGCAACCACCAAAACGCCCAGTCGGAATTGCATCTTTCGCTCGTTCATGGTTGAGTTCCGTTCTCTTTTTGCATTTCCATTAACCGTTCGCCTGCCTCGCCGCGCACGAACTGGCCCACGCGCTGATCGGCCGCGTTGTCGATCTCCTTGGGCGGTCCGTCATAAATTATCTGCGATTCGCCCTCTTTCAAACGCCCAAAGGGATAGAGCATCACCACCCGGTCGGCCACTTTCCGCGCGGTACGCATGTCGTGCGTCACAATCACACTCGTCACCGGATGGTGCCGGCTGGCTTCCAGCATCAGTTCGTTGATCACGTCCGACATAATCGGGTCCAGCCCCGTGGTGGGTTCGTCGTAGAGCATCAACTCCGGTTCCAGTACCAGCGCCCTCGCCAGGCCCACCCGCTTGCGCATGCCACCCGAGAGTTCGGCCGGTTTTTTCGTCAATATGTTTCTCGACAGACCTACCTCGTCCAAGCGGTCGAAAACGATCTGCCGCACCTCCTCAATGCTCTTCTTCGTATGTTCTCGCAGTGGAAAGGCTACGTTCTGAGCAATTGTCATGCTGTCGAAAAGGGCCGCTTGTTGGAAGAGGAAACCGTAACGAATCCGCTGCCGTGTCAACTCTTTTTCGCCCAACTCGGCCAGATTTTGGCCGTCGAAGAACACCCGCCCCACAGTCGGCGAGAGCAGGCCGATAATCGTCTTCAACAGCACTGTCTTGCCGCAGCCGCTTTCGCCGATGATGGCCAGCGTTTGCCCGCGTGGAATGCTCAGATTGATACCATACAGAACGCGGTTGGATCCGAAGTCCACACCCAACCCTTCGAGCTTCACCAGCGGCCCGGAACGGTCTTCCCAGGCCGAAGGATCAATCGTTTTTTCTGATTTTCCGACCATTGGCAAATCACCCGAACAACTTGGGCGCCTCCGGCCAGATGGAATAGTAAATCGTGTCGAGGATGATCCCCAACTCCAGGTCCAACAAGAGTATGGCCACGAACGAATGTACGAATGCCGACGTGGCCGCGCGGCCTACGCCCTCGGCCCCCGGATCGCAATTGAAGCCCCGGTGGCAGGCGATCAAGGCAATGGCGGCCCCGAAGAAAAAGCTTTTAATAACGCCGATAAATAAATCGAACTGCCCCACGAACTTCGCCGAATTGGTCCAGTAGAAATGCTGGTCGACACCACGCAGATATATACTGAACACGCCCGCCCCAACCACGCCCATGAAATCGGCCATCAGCGTCAAAGCCGGGATCAAAAGCAGGCAGGCCAAAAACCGCGGTACTACCAGGTAATAGATGGGATTAGCGCCCATGCTCGTTAAGGCGTCGATCTGTTCGGTCACCCGCATCGTGCCCAACTCGGCCGCCATGGCGCTGCCCACCCGCCCGGCCAGCATCGTAGCCGCCAACACGGGTCCCAGTTCACGCACCAGCGACATGTTGATCACCGCTCCCATGCGGGTTTCCATGCCCAACATTTGAAACTGCGCGTAACTCTGCACGGCCAACACCATTCCGATGAACGTGCCCGTCAAAGCCACCACCGGCAGGCTCAATACGCCCACCTGATAGAAGTTGGGAATTATCGTCTCGCGCCGCGGCAGCCGCGAAAACAACCAACTGAACATCTGCATGCAGAAAACCGTGAACGCGCCCACCGCTCTGAATGTGCTCAGCACCTGTTCGCCCACGTCGGCGATCCATTCCACGATCCATTCCAGCGCACGGGTAACCATACCGCGTTTATTGTGGTTGTGCCTCAAGAGCGGGTTTTCGCTGATAGTCGCCATTTCTGTATTCGTGTAGGCCGAGTCGCGATCCGGCAATAGATCTGGTGCAAATCTTCACATTAAGAGCATATTTCCAGCGACTGCCGAAAACATACCGACTCCCCTCTTACTTCGTCGCATAGAGCTTGCGGCTTGAAGGAAGTTGCACGGCAAGGAAAGATAGGGTAAATACGCAGGTGGGCAAAGCCAAAAACGGCGAAACTGCTCACCGCATGCCGGATGCGATACGCATTATAGCCGCCCGTTTGAGCAGGGAAACAGTCACTCAACTGCACCGGTGGCTAATGTCATTCCGCTCACCGCTGCGCCGCCCATAACGCGTCGCATGCGTGCGGAAGAACTCGTCGAACTTCTCCCACGTCATTTTCAATCCGATGGAATTATGTGACGGAATCCAGACAAGCGAGGCGTGGGAAACGTGAAGAGTACCATATTTCTTGCCATCCCGCATCACGGTAAAAACCGCGTCTGCCCGATGGAGTTCGCTTGGGGGAATGTCTACCGAAACCGTATGTTTAGCCATGATTCTCCCTCCTTAGGTTCTACGGTCCAAATGTAAATTGCCCCTTATGAATTAGAGATCCCAAGCCTGGGAAGTCAAGATTTTTTTACTGGATGTCTGTAGCATGCAAAATCCGAAAGCATTTGGCGTTTGTTCTCATTCGCCCTTGCATTACGCCTCCCAAGTCTTCCTCAGCACCACCTTGTTCATAAAGCGAGGACCAGGATTAGAAAAGGAGCCAATTTTTTTGACCGAAAACTCCTGCAAATCATCGATCAGTTCCTCCACGCTGGTAGCTATGCATGTTGCAGGATCAAAATCCTTAAATATACCTCCGGGCGACATGAGTAAGAACGCCGCCGAGCGTGTGTTGCGTCATGCAGTGCTGTGGCATTATACTCAAATATGAGCCGTTTGAGCTACTCACGGCATGCGTCGGGGCTTGAACGGTTACCCCCCGCTACCCACCACGGAATTTCCCCCATGCTGTTGAATGTTCCATCCTTTCGCGCGGTTCTGTTCGTGTCGTTTGCCCTGTCGACGCTTTTAACCAACGTTTTCACAGCCGAGCCAACGGGCGAGACGTTCAAAGACCGGGCCGCGGTGATTTTGCAGAAGCAGGCGGAGTCGCCGATCGACTGGAGCTATGAGAATAGCTACAAGATGGCCCATTTCGTGGTGCAGGCCAACTTCGCCGAAGGCAACGTGGAACGAGGGAGACAGGTGGCCGCTCGGGCGATGAAACGGCGACCGCTCGTCGACTACTACGATGCCGAGTTTCCGTTGTGGAGCACGATGGATTGCTTCATGCGTTGGAAGGACGTGCCCGGCGTCTATACGGCTGAACTCAAACAGAAAACACGAGACTATGTGGCCGCGGCCAAGGAACCGTCCGACGCGACCACCTACAACCATCACTGGTTGCTGGCCGCCGGGCTGATCCTTGCCTATCAACAGTGGGGAGACGAGGTTGTTTCGTATCGTTTCAGCGATGAAGATGTGACCGGCAAACAATGGGCCCTTGAGCAGTTCGAACGGATCGTCCATCGAGGGCACCCGGAAACACTGGCCGACACCTACTCCCACCTGGAGATCGGCGCCATCCTGTCACTGTTGAACTTCTGCGACGATCCCGAGATTAAGAAGCGGGCGCGGCTCACGCTCGATTGGATCATGCTGCACCGCGCCAGCTACTTCTTCAACGGGCATACAGCCGGGCCGACACGGCGGACCTATGAACCCATCCAGTCGCAGAACAATGTCCAGTCGCCCAACTGGCTGTATTTCGGGGGCCCGGAACCCGACAAGGCGATGCTGTCGCGACGTCCCGCGGTTGGCTGTGCCCTGTCCGCTTATCGGCCGCCTCGGGCGTGCGCGGCTATTGCGTGGAAACACAAATACCCGTTCACCGTCGTTTCGTCGCTGGCCGAGCGCCGGATCGAACGGCTCGTGTCGTATTTCAACCGGGATTACGTTCTGTTCAGCCAATACAGCAAGAAGAACAACCTGGGCCCCAGAAGCAGCCATTATCACGAGTGTCTCGGCTGGGCCGTTCGATGGAACGACGCACCCGACATTCCCAGCACGATGATAATCAAGCAACCGTGCCCCAAGTATCGGCGCCGACCGCTGCTGGGCGATACCGAATTCCACCAGGTCTTGCAGCATGAGAAAACGCTGGTGGGGATTGTCAACAGCCCCGTGGAACGTCCACCCGAAATTGAGGAAATCAGTTGGCAACCCCATCTACTGGGTGCGTGCCCCGCCGGGCCGAAAGCCATTATCAAGAAGACCGGGCAAGGTCGCCTTTACCTGCACTACGGTGCCGTGATGATCGGGCTGCACGTGACGGAACCGTTCAAGCTCTCGCGACACGGAAAACTGCTTCAGTTCACGATTCCCGCACGCGGCGACCGCCTCAGCGTTGCCTATGCAGTCGAAACAGCCCTTCCCGACGATTACGAGGGCATTGTGGCTCACGAACAACTGGCGAACTTCGCGATGCAGGCCGACCGACGATTCGACAAGCTGCGATATCAAACAGAAGGTGAGTTCCCAGAACTCACCTACACCGCCATCGACGCGACTCCCCTTCGGCTTGGCTGGCGCCCCAAGGGAATATCCTCTCTCCGGGAAATCGCCGGCCAGCCCATTCCCGACATCGAAGACCACTCGCAATGGCCACTGCTTGACACGCCCTACGTGCAGCAGCCGGTGGATGGAAATTTGGTGGTTCGCACGGATGATGGGGTGGTCGTATACGACTTTGAGAAGTGGGAGGTTTTACGCTCCCACAGCGAATAATCCCTTACGACTTGTATCGTTTCACGTCCGGCTTCTTGCCTTCCGGCGTCTCGTCGCTCTTGGGATCGAACCACTCTTTCTTGAATTCGATACGGCGTCCCTCGCGGGCGGCGATGTTGGTCGTGAGGGCGATGACGGCGTCGGCCAGGGCCACCTTGGGGTGACACTTGGGCAGGTTTTTCGGGTCCGGGTTGCGGATGCACCATGCCCAGTGTTCGATCTCCTCGGTATAGCCGCGACTGATGTCGGTGCCGAAGGCCTGCGTGCCGATGGCCGCCGAGATTTCGTCGGGCTTGATGGGTTTGCCATTCTCGCTGGTGGTAATCGTAACGGGATATTTTTTGTTGGTGGCTTTGTCCTTATTGGCAACCACTTTGGCGGGATCATCCACGGCCGATGTCTTGTAGAGCATGGCGTCTTGTTCTCTCTCCAACAGCAGCGTGCCGTTGGTGCCGAAAACCGTCTCGCCGTATCCGCCGAATCCGTTACCGTTGATCGAGGCATATTGCACGCTGATCTTCTTACGGTCGTTGTTGGGATCCTTGGGGTCGTAGCCGGGCGCGGCGTATTCGTAGAGACAGTAGACGTGATCGTCGACGTCGCGGTCGTTGCCGAAGATCAGCCGTCCGGACGAAGCGGCCACGTTCAGCGGATATTGTTTCTCTCCGCCATGCATGGCGGAGATGAAGATGCTCGAAGCGTCCAACTGGTGGCTGCCCAACTCGGCCATCAGCCCGCCGCCCGTGCGGTTCCAAAGCCGCCAGCGGATCAACTCTTCGATGGCCGGGCGGTCGTAGATATCTTTGCCGGAGCCGATCTTCTTGTCGGTGTAACCGAACTGCTTGGCCTTGTCGGCGATTACCTTGTCTTCGATCTGCTTTTTCTTCTGGGCGACTTTGTTTTCCCAGAGCTGGATTTCTTTGGGATTGGGCTTCTTTGCAGCTTTAAGCTCCTTGACCTTTTTCTCCCAAGAGGCAAGTTCCTTGATAAGCTTCTCCGAAAGCGCGTCGTTGGGTTTGGCCTCTTTGGGCAAGGGTTGTTGCCAGGAGTCGGTGCCCGGCATATTACCGCGGTGCCATTGGGCGCGGATATAGTGCAGGTCACCGATAACGCCCTTGGCGATGGCTTCCACGGCGTTGTTGTAAAGGATGTTGTAGTGCCGCTGGTGACCGGTGGCCAGGTGCAACTTATTGCCCTTTTCATCTTTACCGTCCTCGGCCACGCGCGCCATCTCTTTGCACTCGGCCACGCTGTGCCCCATCAGCTTCTCGGTCAAGACGTGCAGGCCTGCCCGCATGGCGGCGATGGCCGCCGGGGCGTGCAGGTGCAGCGGCAAGGCGATGATTACCGCTTCCAGTTTGAGCGACTTGGCATCTTTGATCAGATCCTGGTAGGGACCGTACACCTTGACATTCTTGCGGGCTTCGTCTTCCGTCTTCCAGCCGTACTTTTTCATCAAACCGCAACGGACCTTGTTGGCCGTGTCGCTGTAGTAATCGCCGTGGAAGGCGCGGTACTGGTTGTAGGGGCGAATGTCGGCGATGGCCAAGACCTCGATGAAGTCGGGATTGATGGCGCCCATCAAGACACTTCCTTCGTCGCCGGTACCTAAAACCCCGACCCGCAGACGCTCTTTGATCGTCTTATCGTAGCCGAAGTAGTACGGCCCAAGTCCCTTGCCCGAGGCTAGGTTCTGCTCGATCCCCTTACGCAGGAAATCTCGCCGCAGCAGCTTGCTGCCCATGGCCGCGTTGAAGTTCTGCTTGCCGATGGCTTTCTGTTCGGGAGTCAGATTCATCGTATATATGCCTTGTCAATTAATTGAATGTACTCTTTTATCCGTATCAGCCCTTTACGAGTAGCGACTCTTATCCGGCTTAACGCCTTCGGGCGTCTCGTCGCTCTCGGGAAGGAACCATTCTTTTTTGAACTCGATGCGGCGACCTTCCTTGGCGGCGATGTTGGTCGTCAGTGCGATCACGGCATCGGCCATGGCGATCTTGGGGCCGCAGTGCGGCTGGTTTTCGGGGGCCGGGTTCTGTATACACCATGCCCAGTGCTCCAGTTCTTCGCGGTATCCGCGAGAGACTTTTCGAGCGGGTCCTTTGGAGATTTCCTCGGGGCCGCCCGAGGCCTGCGTATCCATGGTCGGTCCACCTCCAGCGCCGGCCTTGACCTTGGTCTTCGCGGCGTCCTGCACGAGCATCACGTCTTGCTCGCGTTCGATAATCAGCGTGCCGTCGGTGCCGAAGACCATCTCGCCGTAGCCACCGAAACCGTTTCCGTTGATCGAGGCGTATTGCACACCGATCTTCTTTCGCTTGTCGATGTCGCTCTTGGGGTTGTAGCCGGGGGCGGGGAACTCGAAGATGCAGGCAACGTGGTCGTTGGCGTCACGGT
>JAFGTN010000838.1 GCA_016934075.1 Pirellulales bacterium | reverse complement strand
TTTGAGGACGCGGGTGTTGAGGACGAACTCTACATGACACCACCAACCCCCAGAAAGTAGTCAGAAGGATACTCTATGATGCCCTTCTTCGAAGAACAGGAAATACCGCTGCTACGCATCCTCACAGATCGTGGCACCGAGTACTGTGGTAACCGTGAGCACCACGAATACCAACTCTACCTGGCTCTGGAAGACATCTATCACACGAAAACCAAAGCCAGGAGCCCGCAAACTAACGGAATCTGCGAGCGGTTTCACAAGACAATCCTGCAAGAGTTCTACCAAATTGCCTTCCGAAAGAAAATTTACACGACTCTCGAAGAGCTACAAGACGATCTGGACAAATGGATCGAACACTATAATCAAGAACGAACCCACAGTGGAAGATACTGCTACGGGAAAACACCATGGCAAACCTGGCAAGAATCAAAACATCTCGCTCATGAGAAAATGATCGATTCAAACTTACAGACAGTCTCGTAAAATAGGAAATAACTGTCAGATTAAATGGTGGCTACTACAATAAGCCGTCGGATACAAGGCTTAATTGGCTCGGTACCGCGTCGGAAAAGTTCTATTGGCGTCTTATCGCCCCGATTTCTTTTTCTTAACGATCTTTAGAAAACCGCTCCATTTGATTGCGGCGTGTCGCGCTAGGATTTATTACTCATTAAATCTGATTGCTTCTCGTTAAATTAAATGGCAATGTTGCCATTAACTGTTGGGTTGGAGAATCCGCGCAGCCGGGTATTTGGCCATTAGTTTCAGATTTTCATCCAGCTGCTCGATGCTCTCGCTGCCAATTGTCATCGCATCAAGAAGACCTAATCCCTGGGCAAATTTCATGCATTCGTCCTTCTGATCGAGGAGCGTACCTTCACCGTAAATCTTCATGCCGATCACAGCTTTTCCGTTTTGCTTATACTTTTTGAGAATGGGGATGATCTTTTCCGGTTTGTCGTCCATCTTGTTGCCTTTTGGATTGATTCGTGCCAGCACAACGTCTACCCAGTCGCAGTCGGCACCGGCTCTTAGAGCATCGATAGTGTGGCATGAAATTCCAACCGCTCGAATCTTTCCTTTCTTTTTCGCATCGGCAAGTGCTTCCATATAGCCGCCCATCTCGTCGATCCAGTTACCGCTCTGCAAGCAGTGCAGTAGGACGATGTCCATGTGGTCGGTTGCGACTTCGTGGCAGAAGCGTTCGACAGCCATCGTTGTTGATCGTTTTTTGAAGTCTTCAAGAACATCTCTCGGGTTTCTTCCATCATATCTAAACCATAGCTTTGTTAATACCGTCACCTTGTCCCGAGGGATCGTGCGAAGCGCTTCGCGGAAGTAAATATGGGTTCCGTAGAGGTCGGCCAGATCGAAAAATGTTACACCTCTTTCGTAGCCGTGGCGCATGAGACCGACCAGTTTTTCAAAACCTAACCTGGTATGGTTTGACTGGCGGTTACCGCCTCTCATACCCGTGCCCTGACCGAGACGTGACATTTTAATGCCTGTCTTGCCCAGTTCGATCATGGGCGGTCTGGCGATTGGTTCCGCCGCTACGACGTTTTCTGCTTTCAATCCGCCCAGAAGGGTAGAAGCTCCGGCTGTTGCCGCTAAAAAATTTCTTCGATTTATTGTGCTCATAATTATCTCCTGCAAAATTGTTCTTAAATAAAAGTAGCTTGTTCAATATCGTTCCGACAGGTTGTCAAAACTCACTTGCCAAGGACATTATATTAATAATCCTATTTCTTTGCTGGTTTCCTCGTGGTCAGGCGGTCCATTCGCCGTTTCCAATCCAGTAGATATTCTTTTCGCCATCTGTTAACGGTGTTAGCGCCTTTCATTCCCCTGAAGGATAATGACTCGTTTGGGTTGTCATGCCAGTAGACGGGTCGAGTGTCCGGATCCGGTTGAACGAATGCGCCTCCCCAATGAGCGGTCTCAGGCTTATCAGGATCGCCGCGCAACAGGTACAGTACACTGGGTGTATCACCCATTTTGAGATCTTTCTTTTCTAGTGATAGATTGCGCATAAAAAGTGCTCCTAGATGGCCGTGACCTTTGATATTTTTCTCGACGAAACCCCGGTTACCAAGATCATCGTTCTGGACGCCGCCCATGTACATTCCTCGAAATGTCGAATCGTTCTCAATCCACCAGAGGTCACGGTGGTTGTTAAACAGATAATTACGAGCTTTTATGTCATTCTGGGTATTCCATGAACCGATGGAATAAACTCGGAGATTAGCCTTGATTGTTGGATCCTTTTGCACAGCCTGTGCCAAATCGGTAATGGAACCCCACACGAGCACATAGAGGGGGCGTGAATCTTCACACTTCGCCCTTTCTATGAGTAGCTTCGCTCCTTCGCTGATCTCCGCGGCTGGTTGATTTCCTGACTGTGGGAGAATCGCTCCCTGCCTTGCTACCAGGCGCAGGGCCTCAGGCGGAGGGTAATCGCGCGACCACGTGCGCAGGTTGACGTAGTCCTTCTCGTACTCCGCTATACACTCCAATATGTCCTTTACACGACCGCCATGCGGTGGAGAGCTGATCAGACCCTCTGTCTCGAAAACATCTGCATAGGTCAAGTAGTGAACCATGGACTGAAAGTCGTCAGGGTCACTTCCACCGATATCAGTTGAGATAATGACTCGCAACCTCTCGCCGGCATTAAGTTGGTTACTTAGTTCTGCAGTGGGAACAGCCAAAACAGAAATCAATAGGACTCTAACAATTACCACGAATAGTTTCCTTTATTTAAACTCCGGTTTTGTTCTCTTGGTATAACCTTTATACAGCGTTGCTGTGGGATTTCAACCTCATTCTGTCAAGTTGTAATGGGAAACGGTAACGGATATTCCCGACGACTGCGGATACCTCCGCACAGATTACCGCTACGGCATTATCAACGCGAATAAGCCGACGGTTCTCTTTGAACTCAACCATCCCGCCAAGATCGTGGCACACTGGATGCAATACGAATCCGCGAAGAGCGAAAAAGGTGAGATCATTTGTGAGGGAAACCAGGAACTCTACCTCGATGGCGACCAAAAGCCGACCTTGAATTATCTCGGTACCGAAGACGTCTACGGCTATTCTTGGGGATATAAGGGTGTGCACTCCGACAACTTCTCGGCCATTATTAAGCAGGATGATCTCAAGCCGCGCGGCTCTAGAATCGCAATCTTGCGCTGCCGGGACAAGGATGCAATTTCCTTCGAGAAGTCCTGCCGCTGGGGAAATCAAGGTACTCACTTCTGTGCGTTAGCTTCGGCCAATGCTTTTCGAGCTGCTGGATGATTGGGTTTGAATTTCAATACCTCGTTTAAGACCTCAGCAGCTTCTTTAGGCTTGTCCGTGCGTAGGAGTGAGATGCCCAACTTATAGTAGAGATCCGCAAATTTTTCGGTAAATTCTTTTTGCGTTTTGGCCAGAATCCCATTATCCAGAACACGTTTGATCTCAATAGCCGCTTCGTCGAAGCGTTTCAAGTGGAAAAGTGTATCGGCCAAACGGTACTGTACCATGATCTTTATGGGATTAATCTGAGCTCTAGGAGAAAATGCCTTGGTATTTGATCCATTGTCTCCCGAACTCTTTTCCGATAACTGGATTGCTTTTCGATAGTTTGCCAGAGCTTTTTCATGCAGTTTTTGTTGAGAGTATAAGTTGCCAAGCGCTTCATACGGTTCGGGTGAAGTGGGATCAAGTTCAGAAGCTTTTTTATAATGAACTTCAGCTAAATCTAATCGGTTTCTTTTAGAAGCAATGATGCCCAGCATTGAATAAGCTTTCCCAATGTCGTTCCGTTCTGCCAGTATTTGTCCGCAGAGAGACTGCGCGCGAGAATAATCCCTGGTTTTGAGACATACATTGGCCTTGTCAATCAGGTTATATACACGATGAAAGTCTTTCGGGTCTTCAGCGTCGCTGTCGAGATCAAAGCTCTCCTTGACGCGTCCGCCGACATAACCGAGCGATTCAAGCTTGGCCACACTTTCCGAATCCAGCGACACCTGATCTTGAAGTCTGACTCGCTCGTTTAGCAAGCTCTGCAAACTGTCCTTGAGAAGACGCGATTTCGCAGGTTGTGTGCCTTCGACGTTGGTTAGTTCTTTTGGATCATCTTCGACGTTGTATAACTCGGGTTTAGGACAGTGGATATACTTCCACTCGGACGACTCCATCGACAGCAGCGGGGCACATCCATAGGCTGTTGCTTCGAACGACTCGCTGTAGAACCCCCGCTCAGGAGGATGTTCTCCCTGTGACGACACATAAGTAGAAAGGTCAAGCCCCAGCATATCCTCGGAACACTCCAAGCCAACTGTGGAGAGAATAGTAGGTGCGATGTCCGTCAGGCCTACCTTTTCCATCACTCGCAACGGCTTTTTGCTATTTGGCCATTTGATAATGAGTGGAACCTTGGTGGTACTATGATAGACGAAGTATCCGTGGCCGTCTTCTCCATGCTCGCCAAGACCTTCTCCGTGATCGCTGGTAATGATGATCAGTGTCGAGTCGTACAGGCCAAGCTTTTTGAGCCGGTTGATTATCTGTCCAATGCAATGATCCACGTATGCGATCTCGCCGTCATAGGGAGCGCCGTCGAATTGTGAAGCGAATGGTTCGGGTGGGTCGTAGGACAAATGGGGATCATAGTAGTGAAGGAAAAGAAAAAATGGTTCCTTCCGATGTTCCTCCAGCCATTTGAATGCCGAACGATTAACGTCTTTGGCCTTACGCGCGCCTTCTTGTATGTCGTCATAGCTCTGGAATCCTTGGGCTATTCCGAATTGCCGGTTCAGTACGAAAGCGCCGATTGTGGCGCCCGTGGTATAGCCCTGCTGCTGTAACAGTTCGGCCAGGGTTACGTTCGAATCGCGCAGTTGGCAGACAAGATTGCTGTGAACACCGTGGTAAGGTGGAATTGTTCCCGTCATCATCGAGCAGTGTGACGGCAGTGTGGTGGGGATGGGCGAAATTACTGTCTCGAATAAAGTGCCATCGCGTGCAAGTTCATCGATATTTGGGGTAGTGAGAGACGAGTGTCCATAGCAGCTAAGATGGTCTGGCCGGCATGTGTCGATGCTGATCAGCAACACGTTTGGATGAGATCGCATGAAAAAGCGCCCTTTATAGACGGCAAGAACTACGACCGTAGCTACTAGAACAAATAAAAGAATTTTCTTAATGTCTCTCATGAATATGAAGAACACCGTTTCCGCATCAGGTGGGAACGCTGAAAAGGGCATGTTCTTTTTTCGCTGCCACCCTCGTGTAAATGTTACTTTGCTTCGTCAAAGAACTACCATAACAGCACTATAAATAAGGGTCACACGAAAGTCAATCATGCACCTGTATACGCGAAGCAAAGGAGGGCATTTAAGAGGTATTGAAAATGGTTGCCTCTACCAAGAATTCCGTCCGCGACATCGTGTAATGACTTACGTCATTTGTGAAATTAAGGAAATATTGCACAATGATAACGTATTCTTCATGCAGGAAAGATTAGAATCAAGAAATTATATAGTCAGATTATGGAGATTGTGTCGCAAACGATTTTACACACATTGAAGCATTCCAATAAAGATTTGCCCTCTGGCAAGTGGGTGTAACATGATCCTAATACTCAAGCATGCTGTTCACTGAGGTGCTGTTCTTAAGTAGAATACTAATTTATTCGGGCATTTACACTATGTGGAGAGAACCATATGACCGATTCGAGAATTCAGGCAATCTATCCACACCACAAAAAGTTCAACTGGTGTCCAATCGCCCCGACTATTTTTTAAGAAAGGCCGTTCGCTTTGTGATCAAGTAAGAGTTCCAGCGATCGACCACACCAGCTTCTCTAGCTCTTCACGAGTAAGAGTTGTGGTTTCCATGGGGAATGCACCCTACCATGAGGTAACGGCATGCGCCGCTCGTGATAGTGGGTCGCGAATGTTTGGACAAGATAAGCTGAGCTTACCCGCCCGATGATGACGGTCGAAAGAAGGCTATGAGTCTGCATTTGTTGGTCCGATTCCGAGGGGCTTTGGACGTGTTGCTGGGGCGATTATTCATACGCCCGTATTCTGTCGAGACAAGACATCTATATCGTTGTGCGGTGATTCTGATTATCGAATCTTATTTCCGATCGTTGTGCCTACAGCCCATCAACAGAAAGCTGTGCATCGATTGCCGTTCGAGCTACTGTAAAATCAGCCTAATGCGTCCTAAAGATTCTGAGCAGCCACAGGTGCTCAAGCAATCATACCCCCCTATAGAATCCGAATAAAACCGTTTCATGCCGGTTAGGATTATTGACGGCGGCCTGAAATGATGGGTAATATCTGAGGATAGCGTGTAGTTTTAGGGGCCTTACTACGACTTATCCACGATTTTCAGGCAGGATAATATTCATGAGTGGACGCTACTCATGGCAGTCAAATCGATCGTCGCTACGTTTGCATAAAACCCACCAAGCCAAGGTTCAACAGGATTATCACCGGCGGCTCCGCTGTGAACCGCTGGAAGACCGGCGGATGTTGTCGATCACGCTTTTTGTTGATGCCGATGCCGCCCCGTCCGGCGACGGCATGGCATGGGAGACCGCGTTTGGCGACCTACAAGCCGCGCTAACCCAGGCTGCCGCGTTCAACGGCGACACCACGCCGACTAACGATGTCAATTCGATCTGGATTGCTGAGGGGACTTATAAACCCACCGCCGAACTGGAGCCCGGCGATGCCCGTTCAGCCAGCTTTTCGCTGCTTGACGGTGTTGCCCTCTATGGCGGATTCACGGGCACGGAGACCACGCTCGCCCAGCGCAACCTGTCGGCTCACATCACTACGCTCTCCGGCGACCTCGGCGTGACGGGCACAAATTCCGACAACGCTTACACAGTCGTCTATTGCGGCACAAATGTCGAAGCAACATTAGACGGCCTGAAGATCACAGCCGGCAACGCCAATGTGTCCTCTAGCTCTGAGCATCCTGAAAAAGCATTCGGCGGCGGTATTTTCAACATCGGCACGCTTATGATCACAAACTCAACGATTTCGAGTAATTCAGCATCTATTGGTGGCGGGATTTACAACATTAGTCAAAGTTCGCTGACGGTCACAAACTCAACGATTTCGGGCAATTCAGCATCATGGGGCGGCGGGATTGCCAACAATGGTACCAGTTCGCTAACGGTCACGAACTCGACAATCTCAGACAATTCAGCATCTCTTGGTGGCGGAATTCACAACAGTGGTATCAGTTCGCTAACGGTCACGAACTCGACAATCTTAGGCAATTCGACGGTATTTTACGGCGGCGGAATTTACAACAGTAGTTTCAGTTTTCTAACGGTTACGAACTCAACAATCTCGAGCAACTCTGCCCAAAGTAGCGGTGGCGGAATTTACAACTGGGTTTCCACGCTAACGGTCACGAACTCGACAATCTCAGGCAATTCTGTCAGAGGCAACGGCGGCGGAATTTACGTGGATAACCGTTCGCAAACAGCGACACTAAATAACACGATAGTAGCCAAAAACACATCTTCGTCCACACCTTCGGCCGGATGGGACATATATGACTCTCACGGTATTCTCTCGGGCTTTCACTGCCTTGTCGGTGACGGTTTGGGGCAAAACACGATTGTCAACGGTGCAGACGGCAATATCGTGGGCACATATACAAGTCCCGTCGATCCTCGCTTTGTTCGTAATCCGTCGAACAGTGATTATGGCGATTTACGGCTACTCAGTGACAGCCCGGCGATTGATAAGGGCCAAAACGATCTGGCTATAGATTCGGAGGGAAACCCGCTTCTAACGGATCTTGACGGCAACCCGCGGATTACTAACGCAATGGTGGACATGGGAGCTTATGAACAACTCAATAGTGACCCTCGCATTATTTCATGTAATGTTACGTCAGTTGTCAACGAAAATAACTCCGCTACTCTTACACTCCGGTTTGGCGATGACAATTTGCGTGACGAACATACCGTTCTGATTGACTGGGCTGATGGCTCAACCGAGAATGTTACGTTAACGGTAGGCCAACGGGAGTTGGTTATTGAGCATCCGTATTTGGATGACGATCCCAGCGGAACGGCGGCGGATCAATACAGCGTCAAAGTCATCGTTTCGGATGGTTTGGCCGAAGTGCAAAAATCGGCCACGCTGACGGTCAACAACGTGGCCCCGCTGGTCGAGCCGATCGGTGGGCCGGCACTGCAGACGGGCGTGCCCGGGCAGACGCTGGCGTTTTCCACCGAGTTTAGCGATCCCGGTACGCTCGACACGCATGAGGTCGAGTGGGACTTTGGCGACGGCACGGTGATTGCTTTCCAGCTGGCGACGGCCGAGGCGCTCGCGCCCACGCATGTTTATACAAGCATCGGCACGTTCAACGTGAGCGTTACGGTCCGCGATGATGACCTGGGCGAGAGCACGCAGACCACAGAGGTGACTATCGATCGAGTCACCCTGCAGGACGATCCGCTCTATCCAGGCGAGAAGATGTTGGTCGTCGGCGGCACGGACCGCAACGACCGTATAGAATTTGCCCCAAAAGGCAATAAAGGCGACGTAAAGGTGATTTTCAACGGTCGCCAGTTGGGCACGTTTCGGCCGACCAGCCGCATCGTCGCCTATGGACTGGGCGGTAACGACCTGATCCACCTGGCCGGATCGATCGACATAGCGGCTTGGCTCTACGGCGGCGAGGGCAACGACCGACTCTACGGCGGCCGGGGCGACGACCTTCTGTTCGGCGAATCGGGCAACGACTTACTCTTGGGCCAGCAAGGGCGCGACCTGATCGTCGGCGGCACCGGACGCGACTGGATCTTGGACAACAGCGGCGACGACATTCTCATCGCCGGCTACCTGGAGCTTGCAAACACGGATGAGACCCTCCGTGATATCATGTCGGTTTGGATCTCTGACGAATGGGACTATGACACCCGTGTCGATATGCTGAGCGGCGTGCTCATGGCAGATGACACCGTGAAAAACGACACCGACCGCGACTTCCTATTCGGCGCATCTGGCAACGACTGGTTCTTCTACGAACTGGGCCGTGATCGGGCGATTGGTCGCAGGAGATGAGAGGCAAAAAGCCGAATCGCCTAGTCCTGAAAAACCATGGAGAGTGCGACACGTCATGTAATAGTCGTATTGTCAGATTGAAGTCTCAAGGCTGATAGTGCAGATTTTACCGGGCTAACTTACTCATTGAACCCCGGTGTGACCTTCGGGCCCCAGGCGATGCGCGCCGGCTGGAGGTTGTGAATCGCGCAGCGCACGGTGTCGGCAATGCGATGTGTCACGAAGCGCTGATACTCAGTTAATTCCTTCCCGGGACGGAGCGCCAAAAATGAGGTCAATAATGGGATTAATGAGGTCATAAATGAGGTCAAAAAAACAAAAATGACCCTAATGGAATCCAGAATGAGGTAAATAACCTCAGTGTTATAAAACTGCCCCAAAAACGCGATCTGGAAGGCTAAGCCAGCATGGCTTGATTCGCTTCGACAGTAGGAAGAGTAGCGTCTACTGACACTATGTGTGTGGTGATATTTGGAGCGAGATTGGCCACAAGTTGTGCTGCCCAAACAACATGCGGTTCCAGTACTCGGAAAAGGTTTCGAGAATTCGATCCCAGTCCACACTTGAGCGTTCAAACAAGCGACAATCGCCCCGACATCTTTTTAGCCAAGGCTCTTAGGTAAAAGTCTAAGAGCCTTTTTTCATTGGTATAAAAGGACTTATGTCGAATAAAGAGAACATAAGTCGAAACAAATGGTTCAAACTCACAATTACAGGTTACTTACAATGGCCATAAAGTATTTTACTGCTTGCACTTACATGGTTCAAATCGACAATCACATCTCCGCTTATATTATAGTTGGTAGACAGACCAACCAACTTCAACCACATCTACAAAGCCGTCTCCGGTGAAGTCGACAACCATTACTTGCTCACTCCCTCCACTATACTGATCTCGACAGTCACAAGGCGACGATCCTGTCCAGTGGGCACAGGTTGTGCGTTTTGTATCGGCTGTAGAGTAGCATGTCTCGTTCGAATTCGTCTGAAATCAAAGCTGCTCTCGACGGCATAAGTCCAGTATCCATCTCCACTTGCAGGTGGTCGGAGTTTTTTGACTGCACGCCAACGCGGTACGATCAAGTTCCAGGCAACCGTCGGGACCTGATTTGATCCGAAAAGCGACTATGCCATATTACCTTAACGCGATGATAGCCGGACACAAAGGCTTGAGTTCCAAGTTGCCGGAACGCAGTGCCCGGTTGTCCAGGAAGGTCGCGACCGTGGCCCCCTGAGGCAGGGACACCTTCGCAATCACAGTTTGCGGGTTCAGATTAAGCAGGAACGCCATCGCTTTCCCGTCGTTGCCGCACACTGTGTAATTGACCAGCCCAAACTGGGCCTGTACAAAGGGCCGGACCGCCTTTGATTTGATCCTCTCTGTCAAATGGCTGACCAGCGTCGTATCGTCCAGATCGATGATTTGACTGCCGGATGCTCTCGCCAGCTTCAAGAGGCTTGCAACCGTATCGTTCAGTTTTGGTTTGGCGGGGATGATAATTGTGCGATAGTTTTTGATGTTAGCCTCGTTGAGTGCGTTCCACGGTAGCAGATCAAAGGCATAACCCGTGTACGAACAGAGTCTGTACGCGTCCGGCGTCCTGGCGCCTGCTTCGACCATAAGTACATCCGGTTTAACCGTCTGAAACTTTTGCACTAGGGCCGACAGTCGCTCGACGTCTAGCGCAAATTGCGAAATCGCGTTGAAGGCCCATGGTTGGGTGAAGATATTCTCCTCGAAGTTCTCGCAGTTGCGGTTCCATACCCATGCATAGTTGGCGTCCAGCCCCAGCACCGCGCGCCACCAGAGCAGTGAGCGGATGAAGTCGTAAGTAACGATCTGGTGGTACCAGATCATGTGCTGCTCGGCGTCAATCATGGGTTTGTCGGGTGCCAGCGACCGGTACTCGTGCGTGACCATGGAGCTTGTCCACATGTCCGCCACCAGTGGTTCCTCGTCGTTGCCGATTCGCGGGTAAACATCCGAATCGGTGGCTGTGAAGAATTGCATCATGGCGGCTTTGTCGATTCCGATCATCTGACGCCAGCAGCCGTGCACCTTACCGCAGACAGGCGTTTTCGCGTCGTACTTTTGGACCTCTTGGGTGCAGAAGCGGAAGAACTCGGTCACGCGATACTGGTTGTACTCGTATAAGTCAGCCACCGACGTTTCGCTGTTTGCCTGGAACTGAACGACGTTGAAATCCTTGAAACTCGTGCCCCAAGCCTTGTTCAGCGCCCCGATGTCCGTGTAACGCTGTTGCAGTCGCGCCCGGAACGCGTCGGGATTGAAATCCCCGTGGCACAGATACCACATTTCATTGCACAGGTCGTAGCTTGCCAGCGAGGGTATATTCTTAAGCGCCATAACCGTAGCCTTGATGTGCTCCGCAACGAGCTGGCGGAACCCCGCATGGTCCACGTTCCAGGGCATGTATTGGTTTTTGGGTGACAGCGGCGCGTCCGGAGCGGCGCCGCGCCGACGGCAACTGGGATCTAGGTCGGGCCATTTCTTGTACGCCCATCCGGGAGGACTGTGCAAGCCCATCAGAATGTCGTAAGCGAGGTTGTTCTGAGCGGCGAAATTCGCCTCACGGACGACACCTGCAGGCTCGATGGTGGTCTTCTCGTCGGGCCGCGTGGAGCCGATCCCCATACCCCCGCTGAATCCGTTGAATCCCATTTGCTTGAAGTTTTTCAACTGGTCACCGCCGATGCCACCGCAGAAGCCGGTTATATAAACGGGACGCTCACCGTCAAAGTACGTACCTTCTTTTACCTTCAGGTTGATATACTTGGCAGGTTCGACACTCGGGTACGGATTCTTCCCTTGCGAGACGAGGGCCAGGTTCCTGCCAATCTCATCGCTCAGTTGCTCGAGGTATCCCAATTGCCGAGCGGCCCGGACGAGTTTGCCTTCCTCGGATTCTGCTGTCGCGTTCTTGCAGAACAGGTCGATAATGCCCATGACAGCCAATGGATACCGTTGCCATGTGCCCTTGGGCAGAGACTCAAGTTCCCTCTCATACGCCTGGTTCTTTTGTTTGAGACGGTCGACAGACGACTTGAGGTATGGTCCGGCATTGTCAAACACGGCGGATAATTCGTCGAGGTATAACGTGAACTCGCCGTCTTTCATGAAGTCTTCGGCTCGATGGGGTAACTCGAAACTTATGGTTTCGATCCCGTCGAGCTTGCCGTTCTCACCCGGCCAGAGCGGAAAGAACAGTTCTTTTCCGAGATACACCTGGGCCCAGGGAATGTAGTACGACTTCCCGCCTTCGTACGCCGGGCGGGCTGCGAACTTGTCGATGTCGGAGTAAACAGCAGTCCCATCTTTGTCCTGGAGAACCATCCGCAGTTTCGGAAAATCGTACCAAGTGAATCGTTGGCCTTGTGGTATGTTGACAAACAACTGTATCGCCACCGGTGGACGGTCGATACCCACATTGGTTCTGGCAAACCAGACGGCTCCCGGATCGTCCTTGTCAATAATGTATTTGACGAACAGGCTCGAGTCGCCAGTTTTGCGTTCGGTCTTCACAATCGACAATCTGGTCGAGTGATCGGATTTCCAGTTGGCGAGTTCGCTCATTTGATCGATGAACTTTACTCCGGGAATATTGGCCGCGGGAGCCGGTACCGACACCTGACCAAACGCCAGCCATGGGAAAAGACACGCGAGAAACGCCATCAACAAACATTTTGATGAATTCAACATCGGGACCACCTTCGTTTGAGAAACCTGAACGCGTACTGCTTAACTACAGAATCCTATTCTCCTGTATTTGACTTTGGATACGCTCGATAGTCAATTCGTGTTAGGTAGCATGTCTCGTTCGAATTCGTCCGAAATCAAAGCTATACTCGATGGTATAAGTCCAGTATCCATCTCCACTTGCAGATCGTGGGAGTTTTTTGATTGCACGGGTTCAGTTCCACAGCAATAGTGCCTAGCCCCGCGATTTTTCTGACTGAGAAAGAAATTTTGCTTGTTTCAATTCTGCCGTTTTTGACGATGATAGCATCGGAGCTGGCATTAATAGAATAGGAATAAGATAAGAGATGCTTTCTAATATACAGAAAGCCTGGATACTACTGGTAGTGGCCGCAATATGCTTGGCCGGGTGTACCAGTCTCAAGCAGTACGTGCATAACGGCTTCAAGGTCGGTCCCAATTACCATCCCCCTCTTGCTCCTGTGGCCCAACATTGGATTGACACCAACAGTCCCGCTGTTCTCAACGAATCGAGGGAACTGTGCTGCTGGTGGACGGTTTTTAACGACCCCGTGCTCAACCGCCTTGTGGCATGTGCCTGTCGGCAGAACCTTTCCCTCAAGGAAGCAGGTTTAAGGGTATTGCAGGCACGAGCGCAACTTGGCATTACCGTGGGAAATCTCTTTCCGCAGCAGCAGGATGCTGTGGCTAGTTACACTCGTGAAGGTATACCCGTCGGTGACAGCGGATTCGGTGGGGGTGGATTCTTCGACCAGTGGAGCTTCGGTTTCAACCTTGCCTGGGAACTCGATTTCTGGGGCCGATTTCGCCGTGCAGTGGCGGCTCAAAAAGACTTGCTGGACGCTTCGGTTGAAGACTATCGTAACGTGCAAGTCACCCTTCTGGGTGACGTCGCCACCAATTACGTGCAAATCCGCATCGACCAGCAGCGGATTAAACTTCTCGAAACCAACGTGGAAGTGCAACGAGGCGTTTTGGACTTCATTGAAAAACGATTCGCGGCACGTTTCCATGTCAGCAAATTAGACCTGGACCAAGCCCGCAGCAACCTCAAGCAAACAGAAGCGCAGATCCCTCAATTGCAGATCAATATGCGGCAGTCGGCCAACCGTCTGTGCATTCTGTTGGGCATACCTCCTCAAGAGCTTGAAGATATGCTCGGGGAGGGCATGATTCCCACTTCACCGCTCGATGTGGCCGCTGGCATACCGGCCGAATTGTTGCGCCGCCGACCGGACATCCGCCGCGCCGAGCGACAAGCGGCCGCCCAGGCCGAAGAAATCGGCATAGCCGAGTCGGATTTGTATCCCGCCTTCACGCTCAGCGGTTCGCTAGGCTACCGGGCACAGAACTTCAGCGACCTGTTTTCCAGCCAGGCTTTCAATGGCAACATCGGCCCCTCAGCACAGTGGAACATCCTCAACTACGGCCGCATCGTGAATAATGTGCGTTTCCAAGATGCACATTTCCAAGAATTGGTGCTCGTTTACCAAAACACGGTATTGCAGGCAGCTGAAGAGGTGGAAAACGGCTTGGTCACATTCATGCGGTCGCACCAACAGGCGGAGTTCTTGAACGAGAGCGTGAAGGCGTCACAAAGCGCAGTCAATATAGCAATCCTTCAGTATAAAACAGGTGCCAGCGATTTCAACCGTTATGCGTTGATCGAGCAAAATTTGGTGCAGCAGCAGGATTTGCAGGCTCAAGCCCTTGGTCAGATCGCCCTGGGACTGATTCAAGTCTACCGCTCATTGGGAGGCGGCTGGAAATACTCTCCCTCAACGTTGCCACCCGAAACTTTACCGCCTGTGACATCACCGCCAAGTGCTGCTGCAAAGCCGGAGGAGGTTCCGCTGCCCGCTCCAGATCCTACCCTACCGACGCAATCGCCCTAGAAGATAGCCCTGAGTCCGGGCTGCGCTTCTTGCTATTTCGCACCTTCGATTCCCGGTTCCCCAGCCCCGACGATATCCAATCGTTTCTTTTTGCGATTTTGTACCTTGCCAAGCAAAAATGGTTTATGCATATTAACATTATATGTTTCTTAAGCAGTGCCATCCCCTAATCCCTTGTGTGCTGCATTTGCAGAGGGGTCGGCGGCGAATA
Organism: Pirellulales bacterium; assembly: GCA_016934075.1. Lineage (GTDB taxonomy): Bacteria > Planctomycetota > Planctomycetia > Pirellulales > Thermoguttaceae > JAFGTN01. The sequence continues at coordinate 2,550 of JAFGTN010000838.1, read as the reverse complement.
TTTCCTTTACGAGGAACCCTATGGACGATTCGTTGATTTTGAAACAACTGTCACCGCAGCAAAGGTTGGAAACACTGGGCACCTTCGAAACCTTGGCAAGCGCTTGCGAGGCAATATACCGGGCTGCACGGCAAGCGGAGAACACTTGTTCTGCACCGAGGATGATCCTATGAAAACCGGATTGGTTTTGCTCCTGGTGGTCGGATTGGCGGTAGGCGGTTTTGTATACTACACGATGCACAAATCTGCTCAAGCTGATGTTAGTTTTCGCACTGTGCAGATTAAACGCGATGAGTTGCTCTTAAAGATAAGCGCCACGGGAACGGTGGAGCCCGAAGAAGTTGTAGATGTTGGCGCACAAGTCGTGGGACGTATCAAGAATCTCGGCATCGACCCCGACAATCCGAAGAAAATGATTGACTACGGTTCCGTCGTTCACGAAGGCACCGAGTTGGCCAGAATCGACGATGCAATATACAAAGCTCAAGTCGATCAGGCCGAGGCATCGCTTCTGCGCGCCAAGGCTGATCTTATCCAGGCCGAGGCTAAACTCTATCAGACGAAACAGGAGTGGAGTCGGGCAAAAGAACTGCTCCCATCCAACGCCATCGCCCAGACCGATTATGACCTGGCAGAGTCAAATTACAAGGCGGCCGAAGCCGTGGTCGCTGTGGACCGAGCTGTGATCAAGCAGGACGAAGCCATGCTTCGCTTGGCGCAAACGAATCTCGATTACACGGTAATTCAATCGCCCGTGCAGGGTGTGATTATCGACCGCCGCGTCAATGTCGGACAAACCGTGGTTGCCAGCCTCAACGCCCCCAGCCTCTTCCTCATCGCCAAAGACCTGCGCCGCATGCAGGTCTGGGCTTCGGTCAACGAGGCCGATATCGGCCGCATCCACAAAAACATGCCCGTACGTTTTACCGTCGACGCCTACCCGGGCGAGATCTTCCAAGGCACGGTGACACAGATCCGCCTGAACGCCACCATGACGCAAAACGTCGTCACCTATACCGTGGTGGTTGCAACCGATAATTCTGATCTCAAATTGCTTCCCTACCTGACGGCAAATTTACAGTTTGTGCTCGAAGATCATCCTCAAGTTCTGCTGGTGCCCAATGCGGCGTTGCAGTGGCAACCGCGTCCAGAGCAGATGCTTCCCGGCAGCTTACAACCTGATACTGATAATAAACAGCGAGGCCGTCTCTGGGTGCAGGACGGCGAGTTTGCCCGGCCGCTCGAGGTCGGCGTCGGCGTCAGCGACGGATCGCTCACCGAGATTATTCCCGCGGAAAACAACGATGTGCAAGAAGGGACGGAGGTCATTGTGGGTGAAATCACTATTGACCACAACACAAGCACCACCAATCCGTTCATGCCTACTATATTCAAACGCGCAAAAAAGTAGTAGTTAGATTACAACCGTGATCAGACTGGAAAATATTCATAAGACGTATTTCCTGGGCGAAATCCAGTTGCCGGTGCTCAAGGGCATTTCGCTTTCTATTGCTCGCGGCGAAATGGTCGCTCTAATGGGCTCCTCCGGCTCCGGCAAAACGACGTTGATGAACATCCTCGGTTGCCTGGACCGGCCCACTTCGGGAAAATACTGGCTCGACAACCAGGAGATGAGCCGTCTCACACCGAACCAGAGGGCGTTGGTACGCTCCGAGAAGCTCGGTTTCGTTTTCCAGAACTTCAATCTGCTGCCACGGACCACGGCCGTGGCCAACGTCATTATGCCCCTGGACTATGCTCCGCGACGGCCTTCGGTTGCCCAATGCCACTACTTGGCGAAAACTCTCTTGGGACACGTGGGTTTGTCTGAAAGACTCGATCACGAACCGTCGCAAATGTCCGGCGGGCAGCAACAGCGTGTGGCCATCGCCCGCGCTTTGGTCAACCGCCCCGCGCTTGTGCTGGCCGACGAGCCGACCGGCAATCTCGACTCGCACACCGGAGTGGAAATTCTGCGGATGTTCCGCCAACTCAACGACGAGGGGATAACAGTCGTTCTGGTAACGCACGATCCCAAGGTAGCCGCATATGCTGATCGGATCATATACATTGACGACGGCCGCATCAACAACGATGAAATCCCGTCCGCAGTTCAGAGTCAAGAGTTTTATTCGAAGGTGCATAAAAAAGAAGACTCGAACAGCGTTGGTATGCCCAATGCAATGCATAAACAAAGCCCGGTTTTTGTCCCGCAAGCCGATCCGTTGCGGCCGGTGGTGGCTACGCCGCATTATCGGCCGTCGCTCGCAGTAGATTCACGCCCAGCCACGGAGGCTGCGGGCGGTCTAGCAGAGGCGGCCGTTTTGACGGTTCCTACGTCGACAGCAACCATAGTGGCGCCCAAATCAATCTATGGCGATGCCCAGCCCAAGCTGCAGCGTTGGCGAATGTTGGCCTTTCCGCCCACGCTCCGCACGGCGTTGAGCGCACTCAGACGCAATAAGATGCGGTCGGCGTTGACTACGCTCGGCGTAATCATCGGCGTCGGTGCCGTAATTGCCATGATGGAAATCGGCGAGGGGTCCAAGG
>JAFGTN010000837.1 GCA_016934075.1 Pirellulales bacterium | reverse complement strand
GTATATATGCACGTCGGTGCCGCAGATGCCACAATAGGCCACCCGCAGACGTACTTCACCCGGACCGGGCGGGATGGGTGCTGCCTCGCGAACATGAAACGACCGGTCGCCTTGGTATTGTGCTGCTTTCATCTTCTTAACTTTTATGGAATTCCGTCGGGCCGTGAAATAGATGCGCTATTTCATTCGACACCTATTCAAAAACATTGGATTGGTGTAGTGACATGGCGTTCATACGGTAAGGTCCTTCGTAGCCCGTGTCGCCGAGCATGTGGGCGATCAGTGCTATCGAGAGCGGGTAGAACCAGGAACCCAGCATGATGTGCGTTCGGGCCGGGTCGTCGTCGCGGAGTTCGGTGACCAATTGCCGGCCGGGTTTCCAGAGAAAATGCGGGCGTGGAACCCAGTCTTCCGGCCGGCTGTCGCGGCGGTGCAACAGCCAACCGCAAGCGTCGGGCGATTCGTGCATGAGGGCGTGTTCGAGATACCTGCGGGCAGCGTGTTGCAGGTCTTCGCGACGGTAATCGGTCAACTCGGCTAGGTTTGCCATCATGTATGCGCCGTCGAAATCCGGGCAATCCGACCCACCGGGCCAGAAAGAGCCGTCACTGAGTTGGCACTTCAGCGTGGAATCGACATTTCTCTCTACCGCGCGAAGCGGCCATTTTTGGCGGAAGTAGATGGGTGTGACGTGGATCGTTCCAAAAAGTCCGCTGGGTAGATCCGAGCCGTATTGAGTTCCCCAGAAGCCGGTATGCTCGTCGATCAACTCTTCCAAAGCAGGATACATGCCGTGTTCCATGACATGGTCGACATCGTCGGCCCCGAACCAATCGCGCTGGGCCAGCAGGGCCGTGGCGCAGGCCAGGATCTGGTTGCCGGCCGCCCAGGAGTTTTTCCAGTCGTAGCTTTTCACCCAGCGGTACAGGGCCTTGGCGTCCATCAACGGTTCGATAAAGTCGAGCGGGCGATGGGGCGCACGATCGAGTATGCGAAGTGCCCAGAGGTTGCCGCGCGTACTGTGCCAAAACGGATCGAGTTCCTCCGGATTCAGGATGGTATTTTCAAACCCCGCCCGATTGGTGAAGAAGCCCGTGCCGGTTTGCTTTTTCCGGAAGATATCGGCCCACTGATCGCGATCCCGTTCGGAAATGTTATCCAACTCGCCGAACAGATCCAGGATATGCGCCGCGTGGTACGAGCCGTAGAGGCTTTCTCCCTCGCCGACTTCTTTGCAATAGACGCCCGGCGCGGTACCGATCTTCATTGCACGCACGAAGTTCAGGCTTACCTCTTTGATGCGAAGATACCCGTCGGTTTGGACTATTTGTGTCATCGGTTCCATTGTTATTTCTGTTCAACCAGAGACTCGGATATTACTCCGCGATCACAGATTACCACAGGCGAATCGTATACGGGCAGGCTCTTGAAGGTTGTCCCTTTGCTGGTTGTTTCCCAAATGCTGTCGTTGATGGCAAAAACTCGCCCCGAGAGCAAGTCGATCCAGACAGGTTCGTTAAACTTCACGTTTTCCAGCGTGAGTGAGAGTCGCTGAACTTCCGGTTTCACGTCCGGAATATCGTTGCCGCGCCAGATGGTAAGAAGCGGCTTGGCGTCCTTTGAACTGTAAGCGGCCGCGAAGAATTTAATACCTTTGCGGGCGACGACTTTTGGATCGAGCATGGGCATGCGTTGCAGATTGTCATCGAATATTGCCGTCAGGTTTTGCACGGCTCCGTATGCCGTTTTTTTGTGATTGACGGTCTTGTCGTCATTGATGGCCAGCAGGCCTTTGTAATTTCTGCGGCTGGGGTATTCCATGTCGCAGATTGCGAAATACGACGATGGGATGCCACGGGCCAGGTCTCCCAGCAGACGTCTCAGGGCCCATTTCGCCTGGCCTCGTTCCGTCCAGTTGTGCTTCGACAAGGCACCGAAAGATCCTCTTTGGCTAGGCGTACCGTTTTCACCTTGTCGCAATATGAGTTGCTTCGAATACGACTTGACCAGATCTCTAAGTTCTTCCACAGCCGGGTAGCTCTGGTCGGGATTGTACTTGTAGGGGTGGTAGCTGACCTCGTCGATCAGATTCAGCTTTCCCTTTTGCTGCACTTGTTTGAGCACCTCATCCATCCAAGTTAATTTAATGCCGGCCATGGCAAAGCCGATCACGCGGGCGTCGGGCTGTTGTTTGCGGATTATTTCGGCCGTTCTGATCAATAGATCGGCATAGGTTTTAGACGAATTTATACCTTGCAGACTCGGTTCATTCCATACTTCCCATTCGTCGACTTGATTTTTGTAACGCTGGACGAATGCCGCGACGAATCGATCCCAGGCGGCCAGTGCTTCTTCTGAAGTCGGAATACCGCCACCCAATCCGGTGCCTCCGCCACCGGGATAAATCGGGTTGCCGTAACAAAGGCAAACCCACGGTTCCACGCCCTGGTCGACCATGTCGGGGATGATTTCGTCGAGCCAGGCCCAATCGTACTTGCCGGGCTGTTTTTCGGTCTTAGCCCAGCCAGCCTGAATGCGTGCCTTCTTAACACCCAACGGGCCAAGGTATTTTCGCCAGTTTTTGTAGATCGTGAAGTCGCGGTCCATGGTTTCCGCGCCCACCGACCAGTTCGACGACTCGATGTTGCGGGCATGCCGGGGTTTGATTTTCCCCAGTAATGTGTAACCCTCGCCCGGCGAGACACATGCCGTGTCATTCGTGTTTTGATCCGCGGCCTCGCCGGCAGATGTAATTGCAGCTAGCATCAGAACCAGGAAATATAAAATAAAAAGATGGCAAATACGATGAGTGCGATTGTCGATATTCATGAGATTTCCTATTGGTTGTGAGTCTCTTGACTCTGCCAAAAAATGTTTAGTTCATCTTACATTTTAGTGGTTAATTTAGTTAGAGGACAGAGGATAGATGACAGACTTTTTAGTCCAGCCGCTTGCGGCAGTTTGGGCCTTACCAAGTAAGAGTTCCTCTTCTCTGTTTGGCGTGAATAGAGAAGAGGAACCCGTACTTAGCCGGGAGCATATATGAAGTCGAAGTTGTATCGATATCCG
>JAFGTN010000836.1 GCA_016934075.1 Pirellulales bacterium | reverse complement strand
TCTCTTCGTTGGCGGTCGGTATGCGATCCTGAAAGAGGATGAACATGGCGTCGCAGAATGAGTATCCTGTTTCGGCCAACTCGCTCAAGTCGTAGCCCCGCATGACGGTTTTTTCTTCAGTCTTGTAAGAGATGGCTGTTTTTCTTCTTAATTCCGCGTCTCTACCCATCCAATTTACTCCGACATGCGTTTGACTCTTGGAAATTAATTAACCGCCCCCGAACACCGATAATACCTTGGCCAACTCCGTGGTGGAATTTATCAGGCGATGTTCGACCTGCGCATCGAAATAGACACTGTCACCGGTCTTTAAATGGTGGACGTCTTCGCCGTATTCCAACTCGACGTTGCCACTTAATACGTAAATAAACTCCTCGCCCTCGTGTTTGAGCGCGCTTTTTCGGGCAGTACCCGGCGGTACGGACAGCAGTAGCGGCTCCATTGACTTGCTGTAGCGGTCGTGTGCCAGTGATTCGTAAGTAATTTGCGACTCGGGCTTGTCGCGTTCGACTTTCACGCCCTCGCCACTACGAACTATCACCAGTTGCGGACGCTCGTCCAGGCCCGCGGTCAAATCCGATACGTTTGTACCCAGGGCAAGCGCGATCTTGCCCAAGGCAGGTAATGACGGAGTGACGCGGAAATTTTCCACTTTCGACAGAACACTCCGAGTCAGACCGGTTCGTGTGGCGATCTGCTCGAGTGTCAAGTTCTGTTCTCTCCTCAGAGCCTTTATCCGTTGCGCCAATTCAACAAGGTTCATGGTACGTTGCCTATCATACACAAAAAGTGATTCTTAGTCAATACCCCATATTGATGTTTTGGGGTGACAATGACGGGAATTAGTGGCCTCTTAATCCTGTTTTCCCCTATTAAGCAGGGTGAAAACGAGCTAATTGTCGGCAATTCATACACCATAGGAGGGGTAGAATATGATGGGTGCATTATACGCAACCACCCCCTAGAGGCCAAGCTGCGATTCGCCGAATGTGTCGGAAGAAAGCGAAAGTCGTGGAATATATTATTAGTCGTTGTTAGAAGCAGCCGGCGCAAAAATGCCCACCGGGGTGCTGTTGGAGAAGATCTTGGTGGTCAAGCTCGCCGGTGCGGAGTGTTGGTTGGGATCCAGTTCGTGTGCCTTGAGTTGGTGCACGATGGCTTCGGCCGGGCGACCGCCCAGGTCGCAGTGTAGCGCAAGTTGAGCGTGAAAATGTGCAGCGCGATTCGGAAGTTCCTCGATAGCTTCATGGTAGAATGCTTCGGCCTGCTCGAATTGCTTGAGTTCGCGGGCCCCGCGGGCTAGTGCGTCGTAAGCAAAGGTTTGCAACTTTTTGTTCTCGGCCACGGTATCCGGATCGTGTGATTTTTCTTGCCGTGCTAGATCAATGGCTTTGATAAACCACTGGTTAGCCGCCTGCCAGTGGCCTTGCCGTTGTTCTATTTCCCCCAGTGTAACAGCGGCTTCGGCGTTTGTGTGGGCTAAAAGTTCAATCATTTCGCATGCTTGGGTATTGCGATCCAAGGCCGCATAGTACTTACCCAGCAGCAATTGTTGCGATTCAGTAAGAGCACCGGCACGTAGGGCTTTAATCTGTGTGCTGAGGAACTCGACGTTTTCGTTCAACATCTTCAGGGCTTGTTTGGAAAGAATGTCCCGTTGCATCATGTTGTTGTGCGAGTTGTTGGCAGTATTATTCTCCGAGCTGCCCAGGCTCTGCGTGCTGCCCACGTCGAAAAGTCTCAGTACTATCTGCCTTGCTTTCTCGATACGGAGTGCGCGCCAATGTTCGCGGGCAATTGTTGCCTGGCTAGCGGTCAGACCGTTGACGAAGCTTATGGGGATGACAATCGCGACTACAAGCGACCAGCATATAAAATTGGCGATGGTGAGGGGGTAGCGTAAATTTATGTTGCTATCCGCAGGACTTACGAATTCGGGCTTTTGCATCGCCAAGGCGGCCAGGCACCAAGGTATTTGCAGCAATAGGCACCAGGTGATGCGTAGCACCAACCGAGTGATCGAACCGGCATCGTGAGCTGCCAGTTCTTGGGATACGAAATTTCCGGCGAAAATCGTAAGGCCCGCGATGTCTACTCCGGCGATCGTCCAAAGCAATACGGTCCAGCGGCGTCGAAGCATGGGCCAAGCTCGACTTGCGGCCAGAGACAAGATCCACGAAAGCGGCAGAGCTGTTATGGCATGTACGACCACAACACGATTCCAACCGAAAGGCGCAACGGCCAAACTGCCGGGCTCTTGGCTGTTGCCTGCCAGAACCAGCGGCCCGATGGAAAACATAAGAGCGACCGGCAGTGCTATCAGCATTGGAAGAGGGATTTTCATCATGATGCGGCCTCCGTCGCACGGATCTCGACATCCAGCACCTTGGCAGTGGCAGGATTGCGAAGCTTCCAGATCATGCCGTCGTAGATACAGTGCAGAATCGAAGCCGTCAGGTTGATTCCGAACCAGGCCATGATGATCGACTTGGTGGCGTTGTCGGCGAAGCTGTATATAAGCCCGCATAGCAACACATACCAGGGAAATATTATTACCCAGTTGTTGGCCATCCACTGAAAAAGTCCACTGGAACCGATATTCCGCCGCCGCGAGGCGTAGAAGGAACTTACGGCCAGATATTCGACGGAGTGTACAATAGCTACGGCTGCCAACAGCGAGAAACACAGTGTCTGGTTTTGATAATGGGCGGCCATGATCAGCGAGCCGTATAGAGATGTGAAGCTGGCAAGATATAGCAACTTCGGTAATCGAGTCCATGGCCGGTTGAGTAGTTCAACCGCGATCATTATCGCGGGAACTACAAGCATGACCCAATCGAGCGTGGCCAGATTGAGACCCACACGTTCGATTCCCATCAACTCGAATCCTGTCAATCCGATACCGCCGGGAACCACATATTGCAATGCCTGGTCGAAGCCGGGAAGCATTCTTAGCGATGCATATAACACGAAGATTCGCGGCGGCCAGGTTTCCATCCATCGCCATCCTCCGCCGGCTTTTCTCGAGTAAATTCGCAAAATACCTGCGTGCTGCGAGGCGAAATGCCAGCCCACGATTATTGCATATCCCAGCGCGAGTATTTGAAACGAACCGCTGACAAAGAAGGTGCCGGCCACCAGAGCCGTGGCCACCAGGGCTATAATCGCGAAAAGCCGGGTTCTGCCGTCGCGTCGATCGCGGTCGCAAGTAACCAGCAGAATAGTCATCCAACGATGAGGCGTTGCCAGAAAATAGGCTATCCAGAAATTGACGTAGGGAGTTCCTTCGGGCGAAATGAAGCCTGGGAGAAATGCAAGCGGCCAGAGGATGTTAAGCAGGAAAAACAGATCGAACCAGGGACCGACTATCCATTGGCTACGAGTTGCACGCGTGGATGAAACATCGTGCGTCTCGATGCCCGTGAAAACGGCAGCCTTATTATCAGACTTTTTTAGCAACATGACGTCATCGCAGAAATAGGCTCGCGGGCAATAGTAGAGCTATCGATTCATCATCAGCGATGCACGGAGTATTGTCAAGCTGATTTCCGAACAGGCACCTAAGCCGTCGGTGTCGCGGCCAGCGAGAAGTGGGGGGGTGTTTTGACCTGAGTTTCCCCCGTTTGTTTACCGCGGGCCGTGGGGAGTGAGACGAAAAACGTGGATCCTTCGCCCGGTTTGGATTCAAGCCAGATGCGGCCGCCATGCGATTCGACTATTTTTCTCACGATAGTGAGTCCGGCGCCGGTTCCCTCGTATTCTTTTCTGGTGTGCAGGCGACGGAACAGCGCGAAAATGTCCTCGTGATATTTCTGTTCGATGCCGATACCGTTGTCTTTGACAAAAAACGCGGGATCCTTACCTTTCGTTACGCCGATACGTACGCGGGGTTGGTCGCTGTTATTGTATTTTAGCGCATTGGAGATTAGATTTCCAACCACCATTCCGATCAGCGGCGAGTCGCCTTTCACCGTGGGTAGATTCTTGGCAACCGAAATTACCACATCGCGTTCGTACGTGGCGGCCCGGAAGGTTTCCAGTTGTTCCAAGACAATCTCGTTCAGATCGACCTTGGCTTCCGGTGTTTGCACTCGTCCCACGCGGCAATATGTAAGCAGGTTGTCAATGAGTCGTTCCAGACGTCCGCAAAGATTTTCCAGAGCCGCCAGTCGTCGTTGCCCGTCTCCGTCGAGTCGGTCGTGATAATCTTCGATCAACATCTGACAATAGGCGGCGATTCCGCGCAGTGGTTCTTTCAAGTCGTGTGATGCGATGTAGGTGAAATCGTCCAGATCGCGGTTCATTTTATCGAGTTGTTCTACCCGCGCGTGAATTTCAGCGGCCTGTTGTTCGATTCGTCCCCGCGCGGCCTCAACCTCGCGAGTATGTCGAAGCAGTTTGACCTCGGCCCGCTTCCGCTCGATGGCGTGTCGGATAGTGCGGGTCAATAGATTACGACCCAAGTCCTGCTTCGGCAGCCAATCCTGAGCGCCGGCTTGGATGGCGGCCAGCGCCAAGCCTTCGTCGTCGACGTCGGTAAGAACGATGACGGGCAGTGTGGCGGCCAGCTTGCGGATATGCTCGAGTGTCTCGCGACCATGAATATTCGGTTGCAGGGAATCCGTTCCGCGACATTTCGGAACATTCAGGTTCAAGAGAACCGCCCCAAATAATTCGGTTTCCACCTGATCGATTGCGGCCGATATGCCGTCGACACGTGTTACCGAAAAGAGTCCGCCGCGAACCTCCATTGCACCTCGGGCGACCGATAGCATACGCTCGACACGTTCGGCGTTCTCGTGGTCGGCGTCAATCAACAGTACGCTTACGGGCATGTGTTTCGAGGTGAGTTTCATGGTGACTTTCCGATCAAGTATTGGTATATTCGCCACACAACAGTGTTGCGAAAAAGCACCGATATGAAAGTTTAGGACGCTCGAAAGGCGAGTCAATCAGTTTTGGCGGGCACCCGCGAAAAGAAAAAGACGGTTCTGCCGGTAGCAAGGGGTACGTGACTTGCATAACCGGCAAAACCGTCATTGCTAGGTTTCTGGTTAAAAGTAGCGATTCTATTGATGCCTGCACCCAGAAACACATTTATGCAGGCCTCAAGATCCATCCTAGATGGCTTCTCCTCCGCGTTCTCCGGTACGGATACGGATACAGTCTTCCAGAGGCAAAACGAAGATCTTGCCGTCGCCGACCGCTCCTGATTCTCCGCTTCGACTGGCTTCGACAATGGTATCGATGGCCGGTTCGAGGAATTCGTCGTTCACGGCGATCATCAGTTGTACCTTGCGTAGCAAGCTAACGGTGAATTCACGGCCGCGATAGACCTCGGTCTTGCCGCGCTGTTGGCCGTAGCCTTGAGCGTCCATGACGGTGACGCGGAAGACATCGACGTCGGCCAGGGCGGCCTTGACCGCTTCGAGCCGGTTGGGTTGAACTATGGCAACAATAAGTTTCATGATTGTTTATCTCCAAGTATTCGGTGCTGTTAGGGTGCTACTATGCGCCTTCCACGGAAGGAATGGCCGAGGTGGCGGCCGACGGTGCAGCCGCTCCAAGCGTACTTCCACCAGCAGACTGAACGCCGTTGACGAACGCCGGTGGATACGCGTAGATACCATGTTCAGTGAGGTCCAAGCCTTCTATCTCTTCTTCCTCGCTGACACGCAAGCCAACGGTGACCTTGATGGTGTAGAACAGGGCCAACGAAAGCGAGAATGACCACAGGAACGCGGCCCCCACGCCCGTGGCCTGGGTGACCAACTGCGTGGTGCCACCGCCGTTGAAAAGGCCGACGTCTGTTGCGAAAAGGCCGATGGCCAAAGTGCCCCAGGCGCCACAGACACCATGCACCGAAACCGCACCGACGGGATCGTCGACGTGGATGCGGTCGAAGAATACACAAGAGAATACGACCAAAACACCGGCCAGCAAACCAGTCAAGGCGGCGTATGATACCGGTATAATGTCACATCCGGCCGTGATGGCCACCAGACCGGCCAAGGCACCGTTGAGCGCGAAGGAGGGGTCGGGCTTTTTGAACATGATCCAGGATATAATCATAGCTCCCAAAGCACCGGCAGCCGCGGAGATGTTTGTGGTTACGGCGATAAAGGCGAAGCTTCCGCCACCCACGGCCGTGGTGCTACCGGGATTGAAGCCGAACCAGCCCAGCCAGAGAATAAACACGCCTAAGGCGGCCAGGGGGATGTTATGGCCGGGAATCGCACGGATTTCCTTGCCCTTGTATTTTCCGATACGTGGTCCTAGCACGATTGCGCCTGCCAGAGCGGCCCAACCGCCGATCGAATGCACTACCGTCGAACCGGCGAAGTCCAGGAAGCCACGACCTTCCAACCAGCCACTGCCGTTGAACAATCCGCCCCAGCACCAGCTACCGAAAATCGGGTAGACGATAACGGTAATAAACACCGTATAAATCAAGTAGCTGGAGAACTTGGTGCGTTCGGCCATGGCACCGCTGACGATGGTGGCGGCCGTGGCGCAGAATACGGTCTGGAAGATCAGAAACGCCCAGTTGAAACTGTTGTCACCGGCATCAAAAAGGAAGTCACTGGTTCCAAATAAACCGCTATACGATACGCCGAACATCAGCCCAAAGCCGACCAGCCAGAACGATAGGCTGCCGATGGAAAAGTCCATGAGATTTTTCATGATGATGTTACAGGCGTTTTTGGCACGGGTGAATCCACATTCGACCGCGGCGAAACCGGCCTGCATGAAGAAGACCAAAAAGGCGGCCAGGCAGGTCCAGAGCGTGTTGGTTTCGACATAGAGGTTACTGTTGGCAACCACGCCGTCGTCGCCCACTTCCAAGGCGGAGGATTTTAGTGTATCGAGCTTCTGCTCGATCGACATTTTCTCCCAAGTCGGCGGGGCTTCATCTGCCGATGCATAGCTGATCGGGCAGAACAGTGAAAGGAAAAATAATACGACTGCCAAAAGGCAGAACGACAATGGGGCGAGACGCTTGGTTTTCATGGCAGATCTCTTTTTGGTCCTCTGGTAGTTAGTAAGCGTAAATTTCTGTAGCTATAGCGTTATGCATCGAATATGCAGTTACCGTGCCAGAATGCCCGCGCGCCGATGATTGCCATTCGTATGTGTCAATCTGGTAGAGGTTTATGGCAATCCAAGAATGTTTCAAATTTGTCGGGAGCTGAGGTTAACGCACATTAATAATGCATTACTGCTAATCAACAGGGCACATTCTTATAGCAATCCGACAATAACGGTATGTTCATTATCGTTACAAAAGACAAAATTGACAGTCCGAAGAGGGGTTGGCATAATAATGTGGCATCAAGGCTTTTATTGTGCTGTGCATGCCCGATAAGTGGGCATGTGTTGCCGTCTTATGTGCAATCTGGCATTTGAAGCTTGACCGAAGGACAACTGGCCATGGAACAAGTCGCACCAGTTTCACTCTCTTGTAGACTTGTTATGTGGTTTTGTATACTTGGAAACTCAGGATGTAAGTTCTATCCGTCGGCAGTTTGCATAGGGATCGCCGTTTTCGTTACTCGTTGTTGTTTTCTTGGAATGGGGGATTCGTCATGGACAAGGCACCGAAGATCACGGAGTTTTCATTCTCCAAGGACGATCCGCTGGCAGCCGAGCATGCCGACGTAGCCGCTTGGGGCAAGGATGCCATAGCGTCATTTGGGTTGAAAGAGTGTCAGTACGCTGTTGATTTCAAGAAACTTCCAAGTGGAAAGAAACTGCTGGATGCGAAACCAGAGCAAGCACGACGGTATGTTGTAGCGGCTGTTGAACAGACGCGTCATTGGGATCTGTTGGCCCATAAGATATATGCACAAGCCTCTACTGACGAAGAGCGTTTCGAGATGCATTATCACCCGGACTTTGTCCAAGTATCGAGTAGGTGTTGTGTGGTGTCGCAGGTGGTTGAAACTCTTACGCGACGCAAACTGCCATTTCAAAAAGAAGATCTTTTAGCCATCTTGCAATGGGGTATTTCGAGAGACTGGCTTTCACAATATTCCGTTCCAGTCGCTTACATAATCCGCGCATTAGATCGCTTTTCATCCACTACTCCTATCGATTCGGAGTTGCGAGAAGAAATGAAGCAGTTTGCATCATGGCTGCGTTCATCAAAATACACAAATGCCAAGCGACATAGCATGGCAATCGAGCAACTTTGTTGTGAAGATTCCGGGCAATCTGGCGATGCCGCACCAGTCGAGAGAAAGCCGGCGCCCCGGCCTGCTCCGGCCGGCATGCCCAAGGTCCTCGATCAACTCAAACGGGGATTGGGAATGCTGCCCGCATACGAGCAGCCGTCGACGACGCTGATTGGGCCGGACCAATTTCCTTTGGTCGATGATTCGCCGCTCCGCAAAGAGCATGAATTATTAACGGCATTGTTTGAAGAAACAACTAACCAACTGGCTTATTATTCACGAGATCCAAGCACGCTAAAAGCCGGTCAAGCGCTGTTCGAGTTAGATCCGGTAGCGTTTGGAAAGGTAATGATTGCACTGGCCGAACGGCATGTGCATACGCAGTTGGAGCCAATCGTCTGCCGCGCAGATGAAGCCTGGCTTGCACAAGGCACTGTTGCAATGATGGCAACTATTCTCATGGAATCAGAGTTCAGCTTGAGTCGAGACGGGGTTGTCGACTTTTTCTTATATCTTTCATATATGACGACGCGTTATCCCTTCAGGGTTAAACCAATCGAAGATGTGACAGCGAAGCTGCTTCCCATGGCTCGTAGAGAATTAGATAGCAAGCAGCTTTCGGAAGGCGAGAGATTCGTTTTGTCGCTGTTCCGTAAGTCATTGATTACCAGCCCCCTTTTGGGATTGGCCACCGAAGAAGTCAAATGTCTCTCGCAGTGGATTGGCGACGGCGCAGATTTCTGCCTGGTGCCCGGTGAGGTTTGGAGTGATGCGATTAACGAAGATTTTTCACAAATGGAACCAGTTCAACGAAGGGATTGGTCAGCGTTATTCGAGCATGCACTGAAGGCGACCGTGGCCCGGCCATCCGAGAAATGGTTGGAGACAGCAGCGAAGCTTGTTAAGCCGATTGGCAAAGCACGCCTGAAAGAGGCATTGGAAAAATGGTTCCCGCTGGTCGCCAAAGGTCGGACTCAAAAGGGTGGCCCGTTCACGGGGGGCATGCACGACCAGGGCGATGTGATTAACGAGGACAACGCCGTCTGTTTGCGAGGCCTCTTGTGGCTGGTGCAGTTATTACCTCGGCAAGAAGATTTGATGCGGCAGATAACCGCCGTGGGACTTTCGGCCTATAAGAAGGTGCCGGGCGTGGGGCCCAGGGCCATTAAGGTCGGTCACGCGGCTGTCTACGCGCTCTCTCAGATGCCCTCGGCCGATGCGGTCGGGCAGTTGGCGGTGCTGAAGATGCGAGTCAAGTTCATCCCGGCGCAGAAGGAAATCGAAAAGGCGTTCAACAAGACGGCTGAGTCGCTCGATCTACCGCGCGACCAGATCGAAGAGATGGGCATACCGACCTACGGGCTGGAGAGCGTCGGCCTCAGCAGCGTGGAGTTGGGCGATTGTCGCGGCGAGCTAATCGTCGACGGCTCCCGCGCCAAGTTGAAATGGACCAACGCCAAAGGCAAGGCGGTCAAAGCAGTACCGGTCGAGGTCAAGAAGAACTACACGGAAGAACTCAAGGAATTGAAGCAGTCACTCAAAGACATTCAGTCCATGCTGCCAGCCCAGCGCGACCGGCTGGATTCGATGTTTCTGCAGGAGAAGAACTGGCCGGTCGAGACGTGGAAGGAGCGGTATCTGGATCATCCGCTGGTGGGCACTATCGCACGGCGGATGATCTGGTGTGTAGACTGCATAGCCGCCACGTTTCTCGACGGCAAGCCGCTCGATATTAAAGGAAAACCCGTCAAGTACGGTAAAACGGCCGAGATCACGCTTTGGCATCCTGTCGACCGTGATATCGATGAGGTTACGTCTTGGCGTCAGCGGCTGGAAGAATTGGAAATAACTCAACCGTTCAAACAGGCCCACCGCGAGGTCTATCTGCTCACCGATGCTGAGCGCGCGACGAACACCTACTCGAATCGATTCGCGGCCCACATCATCCGCCAGCACCAGTTCAACGCATTATGCGGCGCGCGGGGTTGGAAGAACAGCTTGCGTCTGCTGGTGGACGACGACTATTTGCCACCAACCAAAATGCTACCACAGTGGGGATTGCGAACTGAGTTCTGGGTCGAAGGCATCGGCGATAATTTTGGTGTCGACACCAACGACGCTGGGGTATATCTGCTTCTGGCAACCGACCAGGTTCGCTTTTATCGCATGGAGGCCGCCGAGAATTATGCCCACGCCGGTGGCGGGCGATATAGCAGTCTTGCCGCTGGACCGGGAGAGGATAATATTAACGAGCCGCTTCCGTTGGAACAGATTCCGCCCCTGGTTTTCTCGGAGATCATGCGCGATGTTGACCTTTTTGTTGGTGTGGCGTCTGTTGGCAACGACCCGACATGGGAAGATGGAGGGCCGGAAGGTCGCTATCGAGAATATTGGCAGGGTTATTCGTTCGGCGATCTATCCGAATCGGCGACGACGCGGAAGCATGTTCTCGAACGTCTCGTGCCGCGGCTGAAAATCGCCGATCGTTGCTCGTTCAGTGATCGGTTTCTGGTGGTGCAAGGCGAGCGGCGTAAATACAAGATCCACCTTGGTTCGGGCAATATCCTTATGGAGCCCAACGATCAGTATCTTTGTATCGTGCCTAATTCGTCGGCGATGGCAAAGCAGGACGATCTATTTTTGCCCTTCGAAGGCGATCGCATGCTTTCGATAATTATTAGCGAGGCCTTGCTGTTGGCAGATGATATGAATATAAAGGATGCGACGATCAATCGGCAGATCGGTATTTGATAACCCGGATTATCCATGAGATATACTAACCCGAAGCGTAAACGAAGGGAGGGGGGCGTTTTCCCTTATTTCCCTCCCTTCGCTTGCACTTCGGGTTAGTATATCAAATCAAAGTATATTAAGCGCAAAACGGGAGATATTCGATGTCAGTTACACTTACGATCCGCGACGAGACGGCTTCGGGGCAGGTGTATCATGAGATGCCCCTGCAGTTCCCCTCGGAACGCGTTACCGTACGCGAGCTGATCCGTGAGCGAGTTTACCAGGAAGTGCAGGATTTTAACCGCAAGCGAGATGAAAAAGTCTTCCGTGGCCTGGTGCAACCTACTGACGCCGAGTGTGTGTTGAACGGCAAACGTACGGAGTACCACCTGAAGAAACACCGCGAGATAGATTGGAAGCAGCAGTTTGAAAATGCCCTCGATGCGTTCCGTCGCAACGGATTCCTCGTGCTTGTCGATGACAAGCAGGCAGAGAGCCTCGACCAGGAGTTCGTCGTCGGTCACGATACAGATGTGAGTTTCGTGAAACTGACATTGTTGGCAGGGGGGTGAATCCCTGTTATCATCCGATTGAAAAAAGGGGCCGCGCGCTGTTTCAAGTAATAACGCGTATTAGCGAGTTGTCAACCGCCCCAGTAAGGTCCGAAGCGGCTGTCTCGGATTTGGTCGCCCAGTTTGTGGAATTGGTATCGCGAGCGGGGCGGTTTGTCCATTTGCAGGTTCTTCAGGCGCCAGGCGGTTTCCTCGGCGTGCCCGAAGCGTGAAACCCAGGCCCACTCGAAGATGTCGCCGACTCCCGCGTCCCATACGGCCACGCCTTTGGCGCCACCGGAGTAGAATGATGGGATTTTTGGATATGCCGTGTGGTGTGAAACGCCACCGTAAAATGGAATTTTTCCCTCCTGGCAGACTTTCTTCAGCAGCGGCAGGTCATAAGTGTTCGATTTGCGGCCGAAACCCAGCATGGTCGTAATCTCGTCGACTAGTTTTTCCTTCACAAGTTGCTGGATATCGACACCGAAACGCAAGTCGTCGCCAGGCGTGCCCAGCACCGTGATGCTCAGTTCGAGATGCTTTCCGTCACTGCGGGCGGCCTCCTCTTCGTCGAGCATAGCGCGCAATTCGAGGAAAAAGCCGGTGACGATGTCCGACCACCATTTGGTGATGCGCGGATCGGACTCGGGTATGGTGCGTGGGTCGATGCCGTGCTTGTTCCGGAAAACGGCCACGGCAGGCGGTTCGTAAAGCACCACCGGATAGCCACGGTTGAAGACGATATTGGCGCCATCG
Organism: Pirellulales bacterium; assembly: GCA_016934075.1. Classification (GTDB taxonomy): domain Bacteria; phylum Planctomycetota; class Planctomycetia; order Pirellulales; family Thermoguttaceae; genus JAFGTN01. The sequence continues at coordinate 6,716 of JAFGTN010000836.1, read as the reverse complement.
GCACCAAAGCGGACCTGCTCGCGCAACACATCGATCAAGTGTTTGCGGACCTGCGGCACGGCCCAACTCATGCGTGTTACGGGCGTGCCGTCGCGGTCGATGCAGCGCCACTGCGGATTGTCGCGATAGAAGGGCGGCTCCCAGTAGTCGGTGTACGGCTCCCAAAAACTCCAGCCCGCCGGTCGAATGCCCACATGGACCTTGATTCCCATGTCGTGCGCGCCGTCGATGAGGACTTTGACTGGATTGATATTCTTGGCGGCTAAAGCTCGCGTCGATTCGGCATAGTGACGATCACCAATGGTGGGGAAAAGTTCCACTCCTTCGGCTTTCATGTGTCCGACTTTCGTCGGGTGGTTGGTCTTGTCGGCGCCGGGAGTGTGCAGTATCAAGGTGCCCACGTCGGTGTCGCGGAGAATTTCGACCTCGCGGAGTACCTCGGCGGCCGTACGCGGGCTGCGGGTGTAGAAGAACGAAAAGCCGTCGATGGTGGTAATCATGTTACGGTGTGATTTGTCGCGACGATCTATTTCAAAACGCCGCACCTCTTCGGTTGAAAGCGGAATCAGACGAACGTGAGTGACACCGCAACTGCAAACCGTGCCCGAGTTTTGCTGGGCGATATGCAGGCGACTATTTTCGTCGAGTTTTGCGACTTTGAAGAAAACTTCTTCACTCATGCCATACGATCCGGCACGGTTCTGGCGATTGACCGCTGCCGGCTCGTCGTCCAGTCGCAACCAGGCCAAGGAGTCGATGGCCGAAACTGAGTAGAGACTCACGAAAATTGCGTACCAACCGGGCTTTTCGACTCCCAGCGGCAGGGTCAGTTCCGGCGTATTGGCCTCCGGCGCGGCGAACACCATATTGCCGGTCGGTCCGCCGCGCATTTCGTAAGGAATAACTTTCCAGCATCCCTTTTTGAGTTTCATGATCGAGAGGGCCGAGGCCGGAATAGACCGCGCCATATCTGAAACCATGATGCTCTGCTTGGCACTCGACCAATCGCTAACCGCCGCGCCGCCCCACGGTTGGAAGTTCGGTGGCTCAGCACCGATGGCGATAGAACAGGCCAAACAACAAACCGATAAAAAAAGTGTCCTTAGCATTTGTGGCTCCACCACTACGGTATGATACGATAAGTATAGTTGTCCCATCGCCCGGTGGATGGCGTGGCGCGGGTCATATCCAGTACAATTTCACCGGTGACGCGGTCCTCGTGGAACGAAAAGTTGGATAGCTGAAGCTTCTCATTATCGTCGGGCCCTTTATCGTCGATTTTTGTTAAAGTTTCCTTGAGCAGCAGCAGGTTTTTGGGATCGACCTGGCCGATGAACAAGGGATATCGCGGCAGCCCACCTCTAGGATTGGTGGGTGTAATGTTGCCGATCCAGTAGCACTTGCCGTTGGAGTGTCGCAACAATCCCGAGACGCTGGCTGGGGTGAAAAAATTCGAGCCGTCGGCATAAGTCCAGGGCTTCGGTTTGTTCCACTTGTGGCCGCCGTCGTTCGATACGCTATACCATGCATAGCCGGGCAGGTTCTTGCGGCCGCCGTTGGAACCGCGCATTACCATGAGGATGCGGCCATCGGGCATTTCGGCGAGCGTGGGCTCAGCGAATCCTCGGATGGTTTTTGTATGATCGGCTTTCACCCGCTCGGAAATATCCCACTCGATTTTCTTCCCCTCGGCCCAATGGCCGACCAGCACGGCCGTGTCGGTATATGTGTAAGCACCGGCTGGTTTCCAGTACTTGCCATCGGGGCCCAGGGGCGTAATTGCCACGGGAACCAACAAATTTTCTTCACGGGTGCGGATGGGCAATCCGGTCGAGCCGGAAGTCTGGATGGAGTTTTTGCCTATCCAAACACCCTCGACCGGATGATCCGGCGTATAGTCGCCCTTCTGGATGACCGCCTCATCAACGGTAAACGTGCGACCCCCATCGTCTGAAACACGGTATCGCATCTTCCAATGCATCATGCCTTCTAGCGGATCGTCGGTAGGCAGCACCCCGTCGAGTACCAATACGATCATGCGACCAGTGCCCGGGTCGATCCAACTCGGCAAGACATATTGTCGATGTGTTCCTTGCGGAGTTTTTTCCTTGAGACCACCTTTTGTGGATTCCCAAGGCGACCAGGTCTTGCCGTTGTCGGTCGAGAATCGGCGGGAGAAGTCGTCGAAGGTATCACAGCGGCGAGAGATGAACCTCACGCACATCTTTTCCAACCCCTTGCCACGGGTATAGGAGGTATTGACGAAGGCCGTACCGCCGGGCGGCGATTTAACGAAGAGAGTTTTGCTTACAACTTTGAGTTTTTGTGTGTTCGGTTTTTCATTTTCAGCGGCACTCAGCTGCACCGAGAAATAAAGATTAGTTACGGTGAGAGTGGTGAACAACAATCGCGCGCCAGCAGTAATGATGTGTATGAAAAACGATTTGCGGTTGACTGTGGGGTGGCACTGCTGGCTTGACCAGCAGTGTTTTTCACGGTGCAGCCGCTTTGCACTGCTGGACAAGCCAGCAGTGGCACCCATTTCAAAACACGCTCTAAAAGCGTCTACGAGGCAGTTCATAATTCAACTCCTCCAAAAATATTGGCAGATGGCCGTATACCAGCAGCCGGTTAGCACAGCAGATATCGACCTTACGGCTATTACTTTTTCTTCCTTTTCCCGGTTGGGCATATTTCCACCCCCCAACATCTAAAGAATAGGCTATTGCAATGGCGCTCCAAAGTCAATAATATGTTCTTAATAGTTTGAAGCCCTCGGTCCATTGGCTATGCAGACCTCATTAGATGAAATGGGAGACAATGATATGAGCCCAGAAGACTGTGAACGCGGAGACCACACTCGGCCCAGCCGGAGACGATTCATCCAGCAAAGCACGGCTGCAGTCGGAGCCGGTACGTCCGCTTCGTGGCTGGCGGCTTCGGGAGTCGAGACTCAAGGTGCAGCCGAAGAAAATGCAGCCAGAAGCGAAGCTGATTGCGGATCATGTAACTCCGGCGTAAATGCCTGGAAATCGGTTTTGGACCTGGACAACCGACGCCGGGTGACGGCGGGTTCACTGGCCGCCTTGTGCGAAGCGATTGGTCGAGGCGCGGATCTGAGGATTCTTACGGAATTTGTCTATAATGAGCACATCGACGTAAAATCCGATAATGCGGAACTCGTCCGCGAAGTGTCCGACTTCCGTGTAACGTACTTGCTGGATAATCGTTGGGCCGCGGGCATCATGTCGCAGCGGATGCCCATCTGTCCACCGGAAGGATTTGGCGAACGTCCGTCGATGTCGTTCTTTATGTACAACCAGGACGGCAGGCAAGCGATCGCAAGACCCTACCTGGACGGTTCGCCTGTGTCTGGCCACCGCGGGTCATCGCCGTTGGACGATCATAGCGATATGCCCAAGTATCACCAATTGGACAGTTGGGATGCCGATACCAATGCGCCCAGCAGTAACTTTGTTTATGATTTCCATCGTTACAGCTATATTGTTTGCGATAACTGGGAAGAGGTTTTCGCGCATACGGCGGACGGTAAGCCGGAGTCGGGATCGATCGACTCGCTTTTCGAAGCCTTCAGCCAGGGCCGGGAAATCAAGGTCGGCATCCGAGGTCTGTGTGAAGATTTGGCCGGCGACGAGGATGGCGATTCCAATACCGCGGTGGATCATACGGTATTCGTGCATACGGGGCCGGGCTATTATTGCACAAATCGCAAGATTTTTTGTGCCGGTTCCCAGCCGGTGGTGCGCGTGCGACCGGCCATCCCCATGAAATATGCGAGCGGAGGATGGGATTTCGGCTGGCTGATGCCGCGCAGCGACGGTTTCGTCGACCGCTGGATATGCGATCCCTACACGTTGCGCTTCAGCAAAAAACCGAGCCGCCATGCCATCCGCTGGTTTGCCAGATAAGATCGGCGGGTTGATTCGCGAGGGCCGAATGGATAGCATGTAGTCCGTGTCATAAAACGTGCATAGGTGTAAGCAATGGCCGGCGAAGAAATCCTTATCGTCGAGGATGAAGAAGAGATCCAGGAACTGCTGCGCTATAACCTCCTCAAGGAAGGTTTTAAAGTATGCTGTGCTTTGGATGGAGAGGAGGCCATTAGGATCGTTGCTACGAAGCTGCCCGACTTGATATTGCTGGATCTGATGCTGCCGGGAAAAAGTGGGCTTGAGGTCTGCGCATTGTTTAGAGCCGAAAAGAGGACCAAAAACGTTCCAATCGTCATGCTTACGGCTAAAAGCGAAGAGACCGATATTGTTAAGGGCTTGGAACTTGGAGCCGACGATTACATAACCAAACCCTTCAGCCCGCGTGTGCTTGTTGCGCGAATCCAGGCCGTTTTACGTCGAGTAGCCGGGGGGACGACGGACGATAGTACATTGCGAGCCCCATCGGGCAAGAAGTCTATCAAAGTCAAAAATATACTTATCCACTTTGGTCGCCACGAGGTGCTGATTGATGGAAATCCATTGGATTTGACGTCAACGGAATTTCGAGTTCTCGAGACTCTGGCCCTACGCCCCGGATGGGTTTTAACCCGGCGACAGATTGCCGATGAGGTACACGGCGCCGATTGTCCGGTCACGGACCGCAGTATTGATGTGCAGATCGTGGCCTTGCGGAGAAAGATGAATCAGGTGGATGAACAGGCCGGCGACTATATCCAGACGGTACGTGGTGTAGGGTATAGGTTCAAAGAATAGGCATGAGCGACCAGTAGCCGGTTATCGTGTTACTTTGTGTGTCGCTCTCTAGCTGCGATGAAACCAGCTTTTCCGAGTGGGCCCGAAAGCTTCCAACGCTTGCTCTGCATTATCGTAGATCTTGAGCACCTTGTTAAGCTTCATCAGATTGAAGACTTCCATGATGTTGGGACAGATGCTGCAAAGTTTCAAGTCTACTCGGTCTTTCTTGCACTGCTTGTTGAGGACCAGGATCTTGCCGATCATGGCCGAGGCCATAAAGGCAACATTAGAGAAATTAAGCAAGAGTTTCCGCTCGGCCGCTGCTTCCAATGTGAGCGTCGAGAATTCTTCTCCAATTTGACGGATCGTCGCCTCGTCGAGAACCTTTGAATGGTTGAAACTGACAACCACAACGTCATTAACTTCGGTAATTTCAAGGGCATTCATGGGGTAAAGCTCCTTTATGGGTAGGGCTGTAGGCTATGGGCTCAATGGCACTGATATTTGGATTTTTCATTCCATACTGCCCCGAAGCGCTAGCGAGAGATTGTGGTGTGTACCCTAATTTTCCCTCGCTTGCGCTTCGGGTTAGTGTGAATGATGTTAGTATCGTTTGTCTTTAACCTCAAAGCTAATAGCCCCTTATAACGTATGTAAACAATAAAATCTAGAAGCGGACCTCTATTATTGAAAAATCGTCGTCCAGCAGGTCAGAACCGTTAAGTTGGCGAACATGTTGCAGCAGGCCGTCCAGTGGGGATTTTTGGGGGTCTGAGTGTCCGGCCAGATAGTCGACAAACTGCTCGAAGGGCCAATCTATGCCACCCGGCAGATGAATTTCATGGACACCGTCGCTATAGATGAAAAGGCGGTCTCCGCTGGAAATTGCGTGTTGTTGAGTCTCGAACTCATCCCAGGGCATGCCGCCGATCATGGGCCCGTCGGAATCGAGTTCTATCGGCGCGGTCGCAGACGGCCCGTTTTCAAAGAGCAATGCCGGCGGGTGCCCCCCTCCGCACCAGGACAGGGTCGAGCTCGAAAGATCGAAGACGCCGTACCAGATCGTAAAAAACTTGCCTCCGTATTCCTCCATGGGGAAACCGTTGTTCAGGGCGAGCAGCACCTGGCCGGGGTCACGAAAGTCGGTCTGGGGGAGTGAACGAGAACGTAGCACGTTCATGATAGTCACCGACAATAAGGCCGAATCGAGTCCGTGCCCGCTGACGTCGATCAGGTAGAGGGCGAAATTGTCGTCGTCGATCCAGTGATATCCGAACGTATCTCCACCCAGGTCCGTGCAGGGGATATATCGCCAGTCGATAGTGACGGGCTCACTGGTCGGTTGTGGTAACAAGGTAGAGACGTACTTTGCGGCAGCTTCCATCTGTTCCGCCAAGCGTTGCCGGCTCTGTTCGATGGCCGTATAGGCCTCGTTGCGTTGCAGCAAGTTGATATAGCCGCGGGAATGGTAGCGGATGCGGGCCACCAATTCTATTTTATCGGGAAGCTTTACCAGATAGTCGTTGGCCCCCAGAGCAAAGGCTTCGGCCTTTACGACCGGTTCTTCCTTGCTGGAAAGCACGATCATGGGCGTGTCGCGCGTGGAAGCGTTTGCCCGAAAAAACTTGACCAGTGTAAGCCCGTCTACCTCTGGCATGACCAGATCTTGCAGTATTACGGTCGGTTTGATCTGGCGGGCCATTTCCAGGGCCTGAGTGGGATCCTGGCAGAAATGGAAGGCGATATCAGTCTGGTCGTCGAGCATCCTCCGCACTGCTTCCCCGATGATTTTCTGGTCGTCGACCAGCAGGACCGTTATGGTAAACTCACTCATCCCTTGCGGGCGTTCGGATTCGGAGTCTTGTGTGATCTGGCTCATCTTGGCTCCATTGATATTTCATTGCCGCAAGTGGGCCGCTATGTGAGCGGCAATTTCTTCGATGGGCAGGATTTTTGCCGCGGCTTCGACCTCGGCCGCCGCCAAGGGCATGCCATAGACGATGCTGG
>JAFGTN010000835.1 GCA_016934075.1 Pirellulales bacterium | reverse complement strand
GCACGCGCAGCCAGAGAATAAGCGAGGGTACGGCCGTCAACAGCATAAGGATGATGATGGGTGGAGCGACCGAGCGGAGGAATCCGGGCTCTTCCCGCCCGCAAACCACTCCGATTTCGATCAATACGCGAATAAAAACCACCGTGGATGCGATCAATACAACGATCGCGGCGGCGGCCGGTTTGGATTGACCCGATTGAGCCTGTCGCGCCGAACTGACCGTGGTGGCAGTGCTGGAAATTGCTCCGCCCAGGAATCCGCCCAGCAATATTCCGGCGCTTTGGCCGAAGAATTTATAGGTGATATACCCGCCCAGGCTCATGCCCACGATCAAAACGACCATCAGCCAGGTTTCGAAGGGGTTGAGCACGTCGAAGGGGCCGAAGGTTTCGTTGGGCAGAACCGGCAGAATGATGCAGGTGATGAGCACGAACTGCATGATGCCCTTGAGGTCGGATTCGCCCAGGCGGTGCACGATGCCGTGCAGTTCGGGCTTGAATTGCAAGAGCACGGCCACGCCGGCTCCCACGGCCACGGCTATCAAGGTCATGTTTTCGACCGCCAGCAGCGCGCCGACGGCAAACATCAATAGCACGGCCATATCGGTGGTTGTGCCGTGGTCGGAACCGTCTTGATTGAGTTGGCTCCACTTGGTAACCACCAGAACCGCCACGACCGCCAATAATCCCGCACCGACAATCCATCCGCCGAATTGGGCCGCGAGAATCGCCGACACGGTACCCAAAATAGTGATCAATGGAAATGTTCGCAAGCCCGCCATGTGTTGTTCGGTCCACTCTCGCTGGAGACCGACCAATAGTCCCAGGACAAGGGAGATACCGAGTTGCGAAAATAGGGTAGATGTAGGGGGCATTTGTTTTCAGTTTCTGATATCACTTACCAGTCAAATTCTAGCATTTTTAAGTAGCGTATTTCGGATTGCATTAACCACCCGTTAGTGCTAGACTGGAATTTAGGGGATAGGGGTGGAAAACGCACGAAAATGCATATTAATTAGGGCAAAATCAAGCATCTTCGGCCAAAACAATTGACGTTTGGTGTGGGTCAATGGCGAAACGGCGACTTTCAAGAAGATCGAAGTCGAGACGATCGTCGGTGGAACCTATTTTTGTGAGCGTGATCAAATTCTGGTTGCGATGGGTTCTGCGGCGGATCTCGCCTGGATTATTGATATCGGGCGCGGCTCTGGCTTTGTTTTTATTGGTTTTATACTGGATGATGCCCGAGGCCGTGCCGGGGTTGGCGCAGCGCGGTTTGGGCCTGGTGTTTGCCGCGTTGGTCGGGGCGGTATATTTCTATGCGACACGGGATCCCGACCTGCACGAAATCATGCTCGCGCACATGCGGCAAGGGCAGCATCTGGATTTCGGGAAGCAGGTTCGGGCCGATCAGCACGTGCACAAGAAGTTGGACCTTCCGGTTCTGGGCGAAACGACTGTAAGGTCGATCGTCGGGGTTTGTCTAATCCTGGTTTCATTCGCATGGTGGCTCACGCCGTTTGCACCCGTGGCGGTTGCCCAACGCGAGATCGAAGATGTCTCGGTTCCGCTGACGAGCGGGATTTTGGCCGTAGTGCTGGTCAGTCCCGACGCGGAGTTGGTCGTTGCGCAGCCGCCGACCGTGCCGATGGCGGCGCAAAGGCTGGCGAAGCGGATTCCCAATGATGCGCCGCCGATGTTGCTTGTGCGCAAGGCAATCGCACTGTCGCAATATGACCTGGCCCGGCAACGGCTGGAGGAAGCCGCGTCGGATGAAAGCATAGAACGGATTGAAATCGAGCTTGCCCACGCGCAAAACTCGATGTATGCCGGCGCGTTCGCGGAGGCGGCCGAGTGGTACGAAAAGGTGCTGGAGCGCGATCCGGACAATCCCACGCTGCTGGCCCAAGCCGCGGTTGCCGGATTGCACGAGGGTGATTTTCGTAAAACGCAGCAGTTGATATCGCAGGCATTGAAGAACTGCCGCTCGGCAAAACCGGAAGAGGCTTTTCGGCTGGCTACATGCCTGCATATCCAGGCGGCCGCGTTTACGATCATGGCTTATCGGTATGATCTGGCCGAAAATAACAATCGCCGAGCCCAGCAGTTGTGGTCGGGAGATTTACCTCCCGAACATCATGAAGGCAAGGCAGCGGGGCTAAACAATCAGGCAGTCGTTTTCGCGCTGACGGGCAATCTGCCGGGCGCGCGGAGCATGGGCGATTGGGCGGTGGATGAATGGGAGAAAATCGATGAGCGCAGCCCACGACTTGCGTCAGCTTTGGCTAACGAGGCCATGCGACTGCACATCGAAGGTCGATACTTCCAGTCGCAAGAGGTCGCCGACCGCGGGTTGGCCATGTTGCGAAACACGTTGCCTATAGGACATCCCGTAATCGCCATGGGCATGGATAACGTGGCCGTGACCGACCTGGCCTTGGGCGAATACGAGCGAGCCACTCCTGCCGACGTGAAGGCCTTGGTGCCGACTTTTGAAGGAAGTCTCGGGCGGCAATATCCCATGGTGGCCGCCGCGATGAACATCGTGGCCGACAGCTACCTGGTGGTGGCGCTTCCGGACAAGGCGCGTTCGTATTACGAACAGGCGCTGGGAGTAACCGAGGCGTCGTTGGGCGCCAAGCATCCCTACATGATCACGGGCCTGATGGGACTGGCCGAGGTGTTTTTGCGCCAAGAACAATATGAGCAGGCAAGAAGCAATTGCGAGCAAGCCCGACAGATTGCCGAGAAAGCGTTTGGTGAAAGACATGCAGCCATTGCGCGTTGTATGCTTATGGACGCGCGGATACTTATGGCCGAAGGTAAAGGCCACGAGGCGCGAGGGCTTTTCGATGGTGCTTTGGAGATCACCAAAAAACGTTTCGGTGATGTGCATCCGCTGGTGGCCGATTCGCTAGCCGGGCTGGGCGCTTTAGATGACGGGCCGCGGACTATCGCCGGCGGGATCGCTCGTTTCGAAGAGGCCTTGAAAATCTACGAACAACTGCTGGGCCCCGGCTACGAACGGCATCCGGCTGTCGCACGGTTGTTGTTCTCCATGGCAAAACTCCAGGCGAAGCGCGGCGAGGTTGACAAAGCCCGACAGTTGCTGGCACGTTGCCTGCAAATCCAGCAACAAGTGCTGGTTCCATACGATCCGCAACTGGCCGATACGCTAACAGCACAAGCCAAGTTGCTACGCGCGGAAAAGCCGCCGAAAACCGCGGAGGCCGAAGCCCTGGAGAAACGGGCGGAAAAGATCCGGGAAAACTACGTCAAGGAGAACCGGCGGTAGGGACGCGGGGGATAGCGTTTGAGTGGTCTTATAAGCAGAGCAAGCATGGGAGTGATGTGATGCTGGAGAATGTTTTTGTGTTTATTATGGTGTTTGCATTCGTGTATGCTGCAATCATACCCCCACCAACACCAGCTAAGGTATATCGTCTTGCAGCCGACGGAACACTCGAAGAAGTCGAATATGAAACTCGGACGGTTACGATCCCAATGCTTCCGTAAGTAGCGTGAAGGGAATCATTTATCCTTCTATTCTTCCGTCAACCGATAGCCGAAGGTGTTTGGAGCACATTCTATTACAATCTCATTTCCTTCGCGGTTGACTTCTTGCCGCTTGAGTCGCTTGCCATCTTCGTCGAGTGTTTCGATGAATTTCCATCGTTCGGTCGGGCCTATTGTCGAGGTTGAGTGGATTTTTACAGTAAACTTGCGACCTTGCGGCAAGGGTATAAGTCTAATCGAATCTTTTTCGCTAAGGATGCGACAGCCGCCCACGGTTGTTATGCCGTCGAAGTCGATGGCTTTGCCGAGTGAATTTTGGCGGTCCAAGGTGGGATGCCGTTTGCTTGCTCGTGGTGTCCAGGCGATACGGGTTACCTTTTCGCCTTGGCCTTCGAGACGTAACATTCCCAGACGGATGCGGGCTTCGTTGTCTACGGATCCGTCAATGTTATGGCGCTCGCCGTGGCCCGGGCGGTACAAACCGACGCGCAACTCCAATTCGCTACCGGGACGGAGGTTTTCGGGCACCGCGCCGTGGGTGGTCGCGTGTAAGGTGCCTGTGGACGTGGGATCGAATTTCGGTGGGTTGTGTCCGGTTTGGAAGACGATATTACCGTCTGCGTCGACAAAGTGTACGAAAGGCATCAAATCGTCTGGTACCGGCTCGTCGGCCAACCAATCGAGGTGTACGCGGAACTCACGTCCTCCGAGTGACTCGAATTTTTTTGCAATGGGCCGGATGGGCCTAATGCCCGAGACGACCTGGCGACCGTTGATGAAGATGCGGCCGGGGGAGCGGGCCGATTCGACGATTACGCCGTCGCGACGTTCGATCGAAGCCTCGGCTTTTCCGTTTTCGGTTGGAACGTTGGCAAAAAATCCGAACTCGGGCAAGACTCGTGCGGCGACTTTCCAATCGGATTTACCGCGATTTACCCAGACATCGGCTCCCCCGCTCCAGCTTATGTGCTGGCGGTGAATGTCACCGCCGACGAATTCGACTTTTTCGATGGTCCGCAGGGCCAAGGCACGCATCAGATCGGCCAGAAGCCAATATTTTCGCACGACATCGCGAGAAAATGGGTAGGGTACCATGACCGGATGGCCGGTGAGGACTTCGGTGGCGATGTAGTCGTCACTGTAAATGCCATGCAGACGCGGGTCGAGGCCGCCTTCGTAGCGGGAGGAGTAGCCGGCGCCGTGGTTGATGAAGCGATCGTGGTGGGCGGCGTCGAACCAAGGTATTCGCTCGGCGTCGTCGCAATCGATGTTCCAAACTGTCCAAGCTTGCTTTTCAGGTATGGGTTTGCCCACACGGAGGTGGTTGGTTTGCGCGCCGTCGAGGAAGCCTATCAATTGGTCGTGTCCCGATTCGGAGATCTGCGGAGCATTGTCGCCGAGATGTTCGCGAATCCAGGCGAAATGTCTGGCCCAAGTGTCGCGTGTGAAAATCCGCGTGCCGAAACGTCCGTCGGAGGTCCAATAGTCATAGGGGGGAGCACTCGACCAGACATCGATAAAATATCCCGTTGGGGCCAGATTCTGTTTGATCCATTTCACGTTGGGCTGGAGGAAAGCGGCTATACTCTCGGGGCGGTAACGATACGACTGGGCGTCGCGGCCCTTGTTGATCCATGCACGCATGGGCCGGTCGGCATTGTGGAAAACGATGTGTTTCTCGTAGGAAAAACCGTCGGCGTCGGGATATAAGTCGATGTAGTTGTCGTGCGGAACAAATAGTACTCCGGCGTCGCGGCAGGTATCTGATAGCTCGCGCATTTGCTGGAGCGTGCCCAGGTGGGGATTGGGCGGGCAAATATTGGGCAGGCGATAGTCGTATCCCCAGCGCTGCCAATTGTGCCAAACGACGGCCGCGTCGGTGAGACCGTATCTGAAGGCGCTACTGAGTTGGTCGGCGCTGGATTTATAGTGACCTCCCCAGAGATCGAAGACGAAACGCCCGGCCAGTTTTTCCACGCCCGCCGAGGCTTTGAGGCCGTTTATCGCTCGCCACTTTTTCACGCCTTTCCAGACGTTGTCGCGGGGAATAAAGCTGATCGTCGTTTCGTGGGCCGCGTGCAGCGAGTAGTGACGGTCTTGCGGGCGAACGGTGAGGCCGTTGCAGGGCAGGTCGACGGCTTGCAACATGGAGAAGTTGTTTTCGAAATCAAATCCCACGAACGACGTGGCCAGGCGGTGGCCGTCGAAGCCCAAGTCGAAACGCCGAGGATTGCAGATCACGTTGCCGTGACCGGCGTAAATCTTATCAGCCTTACGATTCCATGGTCCGGCGGCCACATCTTCGATGTAGAACACGCGCCAAGGCCGGTCGGACGGTGTGTCTTCGAGGCGGAATTTTGCCTGTAAAACGCCATTTTCGATTGAAAGCCGGCCGACAAGCGTAAAGGTTTCTCCGAAGAAGTTCCGGAACTTGTGTCGTGTTTCGTATTGGTTGCCGGAGTGTTTTGTTGCAACGTTGACAAGTGCGGTTGGAGCGGCCTCGCGGCCCAGTTGTTCGCTCTGCACACGCATGTCAAAGCCGCGGAAAGACAGCTCTTGCTTGCCGTTCTCAAATGAAACCAGAGTATCAAGGAGCCCGTGACGGCCTGGACGTAATCGTACTTGATATGGGCCTTCTTCGCTTTTCAGCGTTCCGAGATGGATTGTAGCTATTTTGTCAGGTGAGGAATCTTGCGGCTTTTTCGGGTTGCCGACTAGCAGCATGGGCTCGGCCCAGAGCGAGTGGTCCCAGCCGGTGTCACGTTTTGGGCCGGGATCGGATTCGATTTGCAGACGAATGGCTTGACCGGCGAAAGGAGTGAGGTCCACGTCGAAATCGTCCCAAGCAGTGGCTTTGATGTGGCGTTCGAAAATGACTTTACCGGACTCCCCGGCTTTTGCCTCGAAAGCGGCCACGCGGACGCGGAATGTTACCCCGTCGCTTTTTTCGGCTCTGGGGTGCATGGCACAGGCGAAACGCAGGTGGATTGGTTCGTCAGTCTTGGGCAGCAACAGGGGAAACTCGCATAACACTCGGCCCACATGACCTTGAGACCAGGGCGGATGCAAGAACATAACTTCGCGTGAGTCGGTTCCGATGGCGACCGGCTGGATTTGGAGGCTGGCGTTGCTGTTGGGTTCCGTGCCTTGCCATCCGGTGGGCATTACCAGCGGTCGGCGACCATCACTTGCCACCACAACACGTCGAGTCGGTAACAGCCACAAAGCCAGCTCACGGCGGTCGGACATGTCGAACGGTTTCCACTGGCAAGCCTGGAATGAATCCGGCTTTTGAGGCAGCTTAGTCTCCAGAATGAGGATGGGGTGTGCCGTGAGATCTTGGCCGTTGTGGGTAAAGTTCGCGTAGGCGTGGATGGGGTAATGCGCGCTATAGGTGCCACGGCCGGCTGTTACTGTGAAATCTTTGGAGATCTGGCCGCCGGCCGGAACGTTGAAGTCGGTTTCGGTTTGCGGATCAAGCCGCCAACTGTCGACTACTTGAAGTCGCAACTTGCCGGAGAGCGGCTTCTGGCCTTTGTTGGTCAATACGACCCGGACCGGGAGCGGTTTTTCCGTTTCGCTCACCAACGCGGGGCCTTCGATCTTCACCGTCAAGGGACCGGCCGTGTCTAGCGGAGGATTGAAGGCCCGGGCGGTGGGGGGAATGGCAAATATTGCTACCAGAATCGAGAAGATAGAACAGACGGTTAATGCGATCGTATGTCGAGTATGCATTATGGATCCTTTGTCAGCAGCCACGCCCTTTGCTGCTTGCGCGGACGTGCTACACGGCTTGAAGAATATGGGACAGGTGGGAAGTGGAAGAAGCTACGGGGGATACGGGCCTCTGTATTCCCACAGTATCGCGAATTACTATGGATTGTGCAACGTATCTTGGTTGACCATTCAGTGGGTTTTGCAGACAATCCGATTAGGGGCTAATAAGCGTGGAACTAAAACGAACAACACGACGGACCAGATACCGAGAACAGGGGGGAGCCCCATGGCTCAAGACGATACGACTAAAGCTGATATTACAGATGGCGATGACGTGCAGGCCGTCGGAAAACTCAACGAGGCCTTCAGATTGATCACAGAACAGCTTGGCCGCGTGATCGTGGGGCAGGAGAATGTGATCGAAGAACTGCTGGTGGCGATGTTTGCCCGTGGGCATTGCCTGCTGGTGGGCGTGCCCGGGCTGGCCAAAACGTTGATGATTCGCACGCTGGCCGATGGGTTGTCGTTACAATTCAGCCGCATCCAGTTCACACCCGACCTGATGCCTTCCGACATTACGGGCACGGAAGTGATCCAGGAGGATAAGGCAACGGGGCAACGGGAACTTCGTTTCATGCCGGGGCCGATTTTCGCCAACGTTGTTCTGGCCGACGAGATCAACCGTACACCACCTAAAACCCAGGCGGCTTTGCTGGAAGCCATGCAGGAGCATCAGTTGACCGTGGGCGGCAAGCGGCATGTATTGACCGAACCGTTTTTCGTGCTGGCCACGCAAAATCCCATCGAGCAGGAAGGAACCTATCCGCTGCCCGAGGCGCAGTTGGACCGCTTCATGTTCAACACGTTTGTGGATTATCCCAACGAGGAAGAGGAGTTGGAAATCATCAAGCGCACCACGGCCGATATTGAAGTGCGCGTAACGCCTACTCTGGAAGCCGAGGAGATCATCAACTTGCAACGCATCGTGCGTCGCGTGCCTGTGGCCGATCATGTGGCTCGTTACGCCTTACACCTGGCGCGCTGGACGCGTCCCGGCGCCGCCGACGCGCCGCCGTTCGTAACCGAATATGTAAGTTGGGGCGCCGGCCCGCGTGCCAGCCAGTATCTGGTGCTGGGCGCGAAAGCGCGGGCCGTGCTGCACGGTCGCTTCCATGCGAGTTGCGACGATATTCGGGCGGTTGCATATCCGGTATTGCGGCACCGCATACTTACGAATTTCAATGCTGAAGCCGAAGGTGTGAAAGCTGATGAGATTGTGCGGCGGTTGATCGAGGCCGTGGGGGAGGGGGAATAGGGGTGATTTCCTGGATGGAATGGTTTCCTTGCTTTCAAAAAACCTCACGCAAAGACGCTAAGACGCAAAGAAAGAAGTTTAAAGGGGCTGAATGTGACTGAGAATGAGATTGCGACAATTGTTGTGGATTCGGCCTATAAGATTCATACGACTTTGGGGCCGGGATTACTGGAAACAGTTTATGAAGTTGTTCTTGCTTATGAACTCAAGCAAAGAGGATTGCGTGTTGAGCGGCAAGTTGTCATACCGATTAGGTATGAATCAATAACATTTGACGAAGGATTTCGGGCAGATATGATTGTTGAAGATAAACTACTTGTGGAGCTTAAAGCAATCACTGAACTTGCCAGGGTACACAAGAAGCAATTATTGACGTATCTGAAACTGGCGGATAAACGCCTTGGCTTGTTAATCAATTTCGGAGAAGAGTTTATTAGAAATGGAATCAAACGTGTCGTGAACGACCTGGTAGAATAAATAAAAACTCTTTGCGCCTTGGTGTCTTTGCGTGAGGTTTTTGAACGACGAGAGGCCTTTGATTTCTAAGGATTCTGCATAAGGTGTAAAGAAGCAGAGAATCTAATGGCAGTGGATTATCAGAAATATTTGGATCCCGAGGTGTTGGCCGGGCTGGAGGGGTTGCAGTTGCGGGCCAGGCGAATTGTTGAGGGGTATGTTTCGGGTATGCACCGCAGTCCATACCATGGATTTTCCATCGAATTCGCCGAGCACCGCGAATATGCGCCCGGCGACGATCTGAGATATGTAGATTGGAAGGTTTTTGGACGTACCGATAAGTTCTACTTGAAACAGTATGAGGAAGAAACCAACCTGGTCTGCCAGTTATTGCTGGATACCAGCGAGAGCATGAGCTACCGCGGGCCGGATGCGGCGCTCTCGAAGCTGGAATATGCACAATGCATCGCGGCGGCGCTGGCCTATCTCATTATCCAACAGCAGGATAGCGTGGGCCTGGTGACTTTCTCCGAACAAATCGGCGCGCTGGTACGCCCGAGCGGGAATCCGTCGCATTTGCAACAACTTTTCCAAGTAATGGAAGAAACACCGGCTGGTCGTAAAACTTCGACGGGACCGATTTTCCACGAGCTGGCAGAGCGGTTTAAACGTCGCGGTGTGGTTGTTGTACTCAGCGATCTCTTCGACGACGTCGATAAGATGATGGCCGGGCTGAAACATCTGCGGCACCGACGAAATGACGTTATTCTGATGCACGTACTCGACCCGGCCGAACTCGACTTTCCCTTCCAGAACACCACATTGTTCCGTGGGTTGGAAGAATTGCCCGAGCTGTTGGTCGAGCCCAGGGCGCTGCGGAAGGCATATTTGCGCGAGTTTACCGCATTTATTCGGCGTCTCAAACAGGGGTGCCGGGCTGAACGAATCGATTATGTGACCGTTCGCACCGACCGTCCCGTGGATGTTGCTCTAAGGGAGTGCCTGGGGGTGAGAGGGTGATGATGTCGTCGTGTCTTGTTATTGCATTCGGTTTCACCAACCTTGCCATCCTCGGATGGCTGGTTGTGGCCGGAGTGCCGCTGCTGATCCATTTCCTCAGCAGGAGACGATATCGCGAAACGACCTGGGCGGCCATGGAGTATCTGGTAGCCGCCATGCGACAGAGCCGGCGGCGCATGCGGCTGGAGCAGTTCCTGCTGCTGGCACTGCGGACGCTGATAGTCGTTTTGATAGTGCTGGCCGTTGCCGAACCCTACGTGGAAAGTACCGGATTTACCTTCGTACCCGGCGGCGAACGTACTCATCGGCTACTGGTGATCGACGGTTCGTATTCCATGGCCCTCAAAAACGACGACGGTAAGATGCGTTTCGCGCGTGCCAAGGCGCTGGCGCGGGCACTCGTCGAGGAGAGTCCCGCGGGCGATGGTTTTACGCTAGTATTAATGAGTTCACCACCACAGGTTGTTGTTGGAACACCGGCGCTGGAACCGGACACATTTATCGACGAACTGGATCGGCTTATATTACCACAAACAACACTGGATTTGCCGGCGACCTTCGAACGCGTCGAAGAAGTGCTTTCGCAAGCCAAAACGGAAACGCCGGGGCTGGTACGCGCCGAGGTATATTTCTTCACCGACCTAGGTAAAGTAGGGTGGCTGCCCCGCTTTGCAAGCGAAAAAACCGAAAGTGATTTCCGGCGGCGGGTCCGACGCCTGGCCAAGGCGGCTTCGCTGGCGATAGTCGATGTTGGTCAGGCCGGTGTCGATAATCGAGCGGTGACCGATGTGCGCGTTGAAGAACCTTTTGCAACCGTGGCCAGGCCGTTGGGCTTGACGGCGACAGTCAAGAATTTTGGAGCCAATCCACTGACAGAACAAGCCGTGGAACTCTGGGTCGACGGAAGGAAAACGGGAAAGCAAAACGTTGACCTGGCGGCCGGCAGCTCGGCCGGCGTACGTTTTTCACACCGCTTTTCATCGCCAGGTGAAAAAACAATCGAGATCAAAGCACCCGGCGATCGGCTGGAAGTCGACAACCGGCGTTGGTTGGCGCTTTCGGTTAAGCCTTGTCTGTCGGTGCTTTGCGTCGATGGGCACATATCCGCCGGCGGAGGCGCGACCGGATACCTTACTGTTGCTTTGGCTCCGCAAGAAGGAAAGGTCGAACGGACGCGAGTTTGTCCGAAAGTCGTACCGGAAAGCGCGCTTTTGGAACAAAACCTGGCCGGCTATGACTGTGTATTTCTTTGCAACGTGGCGCAATTCACCACCAGCGAGGCGGAGGCTTTGAAGCGATACGTGGAAGAGGGAGGTGGGCTAGTGTTTTTTCTGGGCGATCGCGTCTTGGCGGACCGCTACAACCGGCGCCTGGCCGAAAACGTTAAGAATCCCACGCGCATCCTGCCTGCCCGCCTGGCGGGGATAGTCGATAAGAAAACAGCCGGGTTGAATCCTTTGGAGTATCGCCATCCGATCGTGGATAAATTCCGCGGCCGCGAACAGACGGGATTGTTGACAACGCCGATTTCCAAGTATTTCAAGCTGCAGGTGCGAGAGAAATCGAATGCTAACGTCGTGTTGGCTACCGAGTCGGGAAATCCACTGGTCGTGGAAGAGACCATAGGACAGGGACGCGTGGTTCTGGTGGCGACGTCGGCCGATACGTCTTGGGGCTCCATGCCCATGTGGCCAAGTTTCGTGCCGCTTGTGCATGAAATTCTGGCCTATGCCGTGGGTGGGCAAATAGCCGAACGAAACCGGCTGGTTGGCGACATGTTGGAAGGTCAGGTTCTTCTCGGCCCGCCCAGTAGGGGCGCGGCCACCGGTGTTAAGAACGGCAAAGCGGCCGGATCGATGGTAATAAAAACGCCCGATAACAGGCAAGTCAAGCTTCCCGTCGGATACCGCAACGGTTCGGTCGTTTGGACATTCGAAGAGACGAATACGAGCGGAATTTATACGGTCAGTCCGGCGCTGGATACGGGGGAATCGTCGGACGATGGCGGCAGTCGGGATTATGCGGTAAACATCGATACGGTCGAGAGCGACTTGACGAAATTAACCGAGGAACAACTCCGGAATGATGTATTGGCCGGTGTGCCTATTGAAATCGAGACCACCTGGTCGCACGGTGAAACCGAGACACTGGGGCCCATCGCGCGGCGGGGGCGATTGGCCGTGACACTACTGTACACGGTTTTCGGTTTGCTGCTGTTGGAATCATATTTAGCCTGGCGATTTGGACACCACGTACAATGAATGGAACGTTACCAAATTGGATCCAGCGACTGCTGGGCGTCGAGGCCGCCTCGGGTGAGGGGACGGCTTGGAGCCTGGAGTATGTCTGGCCTTTGGCGCCCTGGATAACGTTTCTGCTGGCATTGTTCGTGGTGAGTTATATCGTTTGGCTTTATCTGCACGAAAGCCGCGAAGTTTCACTCCGCTGGAAGTTGGGATTGGCCTGCGTTCGGCTGGCGTTGTTGGCGGTTGTATTACTGATGATTTCGCAGCTTACGCTAGCGCTGAAGCGGACAGGTTTGCCGTATGTGGCAGTGCTGGTCGACGATTCGAAAAGCATGAGTGTCGTCGATCGTTATGACGAAGCGCTTGCCAAAGACCTGGACCAGCGGCTAGAGAAAAGCGGGCTTGCAAAGCGGCTCGACCGCTTGAATCTCGCCAAAAGTGTTTTGCTACTGAAAAACGCGGCTCTGCCGCGGGGGATCGGCGATGAACACAAGCTGCGTCTATATACCCTTAGCGGGACGAAAATCAGCGGGGGAAGAGATACCGATGTTGAAGGTGGGCAAGGCGGCGAGTTTGACGCGCTTGTTGAGGGAATTCGAGGCTTGAAACCGGTTGCACCCTATACAAGACTTGGGGCGGGACTTGATGGCGTGCTCAAGGATCTTCGGGGGAACGTGCCGGCCGCGATTATCCTGCTCAGCGACGGCATCAACACCGAAGGCCCGTCTTTGGGCGAAGCGGCAGCGGCAGCGCGGCGGCGGGGCGTGCCGCTTTTTATCGTGGGGACGGGCGACCGGCGGCCGGTTCTTGACATCAAGCTTACCGATCTACTGGTCGACGAAGTGGTTTTCGTCGACGATATAGTCTCTTTTGAAATTAAGTTATCCACTACCGGATTCGAAGGCCGCGAGGTTGAGATACAGCTTACACAGGAAGGCAAGCCCGAGGTACTTGACCGAAAAAAGGTGAAAATCGAAGGCCAAGGCAAGAGCCAGCAGGTGCGTCTGCGTTATCGACCAAAGGAAGAGGGAGAGTTCCGCTTCCGCGTGGAGGCATTGCCGCTGGAAGGCGAATTGCAGACCGACAACAACTTTCAGGAGCGTAAGGTGCGGGTGCGAAAGGAAAAGATTCGCGTGCTGATGGTGGCCGGTTATCCGAACTACGAGTTCCGTTACATGCGCAACATGTTGGCTCGCGACAACACGATCGAGCTGAACACGGTTCTGCAAGACGCCGACGTCAAGTCGACCGAACAGGATGCCACTTCGCTACAGGTGTTCCCGGTGCGTCTCGAAGAGATCTTTTCATACGACGTCATTATTGTCGGAGACGTCGATCCGCGACGCCTGGGCGATTCGGCCATGAAGAACCTGGTCGAGTTTGTGGGGCAGCCGGCCAAGGGCGGAGCACTGGTTCTGATTGCCGGACCACGGTATATGCCGATGGATTTTCGTGACACACCGCTTGCCGCGCTTTTACCGGTCAAGTATAGCGGCATTCGCGCGCCTTTGGAGGATCAAGCCATAACTGAAGGTTTTATGGCTCGGCCGACGGATCTGGGATTGGCGAATCCGGCCATGCAGCTTGGCGACACGCCTAACGAAACCATGGAGATCTGGGAGAAATTACCGGAATTATACTGGATGCTGGAAACGCCGGAAGTGAAAATGGGGACGCGAGTGTTGGCCGTCAATCCGCGTCGGGCCGCGGCGGACGGACAACCCTTGCCGTTGATCTGTTTACAGTATGTGGGAGCCGGCAAAGTACTTTTTCATGCCACGGATGAGACTTGGCGATGGCGATGGCGGGCAGGCGATACTTTCTTCGCGCGCTATTGGGTGCAGATGATCCGTTACCTTAGCCGTTCGAAACTTTTCGGGGGCGAGGGAGCCGTGGTGCTTTCCACCGATCGACGTGAATATCGTGAAGGCCGACCGGTTCGCATGCGGCTGCGATTTTCCGATCCGCGCCGCGCGCCGGCAGAGGACGACGGTGTGTCGGTGGTGGTCGAACAGCAAGGTCGGCAAACCCGCACTTTAAAACTGCGGCGCGGCGGTTCGCAGGGAATTTTCGAGGGTGTTTTGCCGGCGGCCGGCGCCGGTCGATATCATGCCTGGCTTTCAAGCCCTTCTGTTGATGAGCGAGCCCCTTCGGTGGATTTCGAGGTGGAGGCTCCCGTGGGCGAGTTCGAAAATGTACGAATGGACGAAACGGCCATGCGGCAGGCGGCCGAAATAACGAAAGGGCGATATTATTCAGTTGTGGAAACAGACCGGTTGCTGAAAGATTTGCCGCCCGGCCAACCTGTCCCGGTCGCCACGCTGCCGCCGTGGCCGTTGTGGAATCGGTGGCCGGTACTGGTGCTGCTGTTGTCGTTGTTGATTGTGGAATGGATCGGGCGGAAGTATAAGGGGATGGCTTGATAGAGGATAGAGGACAGAGGGCAGAAATTAATAATGTCGAAATCAGAACTGGACTTTTGCAAAATTGCGAGTCAAGGGCACTTAGATATAAATTGGCGGCGCAGCCGGCAAATTATATC
>JAFGTN010000834.1 GCA_016934075.1 Pirellulales bacterium | reverse complement strand
CTCGGAGATTACATACTGTTGGGCGTTGCCGTGACGGGCACTCAGTGTCCCGAGTATATAGGCGGCGGTACCGTCAACTTCGGCTATGACGTCGGCACGCCCACGGCGATCGCCTCCGATCCGTTGAACAAACCGCTGCTCCCCGGCGATCTCAACCTTGACGGCCGCGTGGACGTTGCCGACCTAGGCATACTGGCCATGAACTATAACCCCAATAATCCACCTCCAATTATTATCCGCCCTCCTTGGACGATGGGTGACGTCACGCGGGACGGCATTGTCGATGTCAGCGACCTTGGAACTTTGGCCGCTTACTATGGTACCACAGTTTTGACTGCGGTTCCCGAACCGGCCATGTTGTGCATGCTGGGCCTGTGCTCAATGGCCATGTTGCTTGTGCGCCATCGCGGCAAGCGATGGGTGTAGGCACCTGATTGTAGCCGGATTTCGCATGAATCCGAACATTGTCGGGATACCATGGCACATGATCCGAATTCTTGCAATTTCGGCTACAGATTAGTTCCACCGCCGTTATAACTTGGCCTACGCGTCGAGTAAAACGCAGCCCAGAAGTTGCCCGCCGGCGCGGTTGATCGACTTTAGCGCCACTCGGGCGGCGTCGCGCGGGGTTTGGCCGGCGCGAAGAAGTAGATAGACGCCCTGGCAATACGCGACAAGTTGCGACATCTGGCGGTCGGTGACCGAGACGTTTTCGAGCAGAACCAGCCGATATTTCTCGCGGATTTCGGTCAGCATCTTGGCGAAAATCGAACGCTGGTGATCGGAGGAAAATTGGTCGAACTCGCACCCGGCGGCCATGCTTTTTGTCGAAAGCGAACAAAGCACATCCAGGCCGTCCTGAATGCTGGGAGTTACGGCCGACGGCCATGTGGCCAGCGAGGAAAGCACGTCGGCCAGGCCGAATCGTGGTTCGACCGAAAAATGCCTGGCCAATGCCGCCCGGTGGAAATCGCACTCCACAACCACCGTCCTGCCTTCTACCCCTTCGGCCAGCGCCGAGAACAGCGGCACCAGTGATGTTGCATGAACTCCGCCCGCCGCCATGCCGGCGAAGAGCAACGACACCGATCCCGTCGCCGGTAATTGGGCGAGGATGTTAGTGGCCAGGTCCACGTGCCGCGAATCCCGCGACCAACGCTCGGTCCGCGGTTTCTCGCCGGAAATTGTCACTTCCGGCTGTTGAGGAACTGCTTGTTTCTGAATTGTTGAATGCTGAGACGATTCGCCGGCTTGTAGTTGTTCGAGCAAGGCTTCCGTATCGGAGAGCAAGTCGTCGGGGAAATTCAACTCGGCTTCAGGCGCATCGCCCATCGACGGTGAAGTTTGCCGAACCGTTTGCTGATCCGCGTTGTCTTCGATTTGTTTCAAAGCATCAATCATGCGTCCCATGACCTGCCTCCGTATGCCGGCGGTTTAACCGCGCCGCAGCTTGGCGAATAATTGGTTGTATTGACTTTTTCGGGCGACGCTAAAGCGGGTTCTGTCGTCGCTCGATCGCTCCAGTTCATCGTCGACCACAATTATATCGTTATCGTCAAATTCTTCCGAACCCGCCGACTCGACCGGCACCGTTTCCTTTTCGCGATGGATCGGCAAGGTCAAGGGCGAGCCGCCCAAAAGCGGAGAAATACCCGATCGGCAAGGTTGGTCGCGGTCATCCCCGTCAGCATACAATTCGAGAGACTCCGGTTGCCGGGTTCGGGCAACGGGGATTCGCGTGGGAACCTCATCGGAGGATGTTTCTTCCGCCGACTCTTCGTTGTAACGACTGGCAACCACCTCTTCTTCCTCGAAATCTTCTTCGAAGGGATTACCCAACTCGCCGAAAGTCAGTTCCACCTCGGGCACGATAGCCCCGGCCGGTTCGAAGCCCTCGTCCAAGTCGGACAACGTTTTCTCGATCCGCTTAATCGGGCAGATATCATCCGCGTCATCCGTGGCGGCAATATGGATGGAAGGTGTCTCGCACTCCTCGTCGAAGCCATCATCGTCGTCGAGCCCACCGAATTGTACTATTCCAACACCGGACTGCCCTGCACAGATACCATCCGCGTCTTCATCGCTCCAGGGGGTGGGCAACTGTTGTAAGTCTGCCCAGGCTTCCTCGATGTCGCGCGGTCGAAGTTGCGAACGACCGGCACTATAGGCCAACAGCAAGGCATGATCGCAAACCTGGTTAATCAACCGCGGCACTCCGTCTGTGGCATGATATACCGCCTGGCCCGTTTGGGCTTCGAAAAACAACTCGCCACCAACACAGCCTTCGGCGGCCACGGCGTCGATGCGGCGACAGAGGTACTCTTGTGTTTCTGCTCTGTTGAACGGCTCCAGGTAACACCGCGCTACCAGCCTCTGGCTGAACGATTCCAGGCGCGGACTGGCAAACCGCTCTTCTAATAAAGAACCTCCGCAAAGCACCAGCCGAACCTTGGGCCGGCCATCTTTGGCAATGTTGGTCAACATGCGAATCTCTTCCAACAACCGTAAGGGCAACGTGTGGGCCTCGTCGACCAAAAGCACAAGCGCCTCGCGTCGAGGTTCATCCGCGTCCTCGGCATCGTCGCCGATCAGATATTCAGTCAGCGCGATCCGCAACTCGCCTTCGGTCATCTGGCGGTAGGGGCGTCCCAAACCGTAGAGAATCGACTGAAAAAGCGCGCTCCTCGAACTCAAGCGGCCGCTGCAAAGCAACACCACATCGTATTTTTCGCGAAACTGCTCTTCGAGCACTTGGCACAGAAGCGTCTTGCCGGTTCCCGACGGCCCGACCACCATTCCCACCCCCTCGCCGCGTTCGATGCAACGAGCCAGTCTCGTTCGAGCGTCTTCAATCGCATCGGCCGGGAAAAACTGATCCGCTTGGGGAATGGAGGCAAAGGGGCGGTGTGAAAATTTGAAGTAGGCCTCGTACATAACCTATTTTCTCGGAGCTGAATGAAAAAATATCGTTTCATTCATTCAGTTCGGCACCATCCACCAAGTCGCTTCACACGTAGTAGACCGAATAAACACACTCCCCATAGCGACTAGGAAAGCAGGGGGAACAGGGGAGAAAAGCACGGGCAAACGGCTTCGGATCAGGAAGTCGAGTAAAGAAATTACGGACAGAGCAACCAGGGTTCCTAGGTTAAGCTGGGGGTTCCGCGCGGATAATCAGGTCGTCGAAACTGGGCGCTATCCGCTCGCCGGGCTGCAGTACCAGGAATCGTTCCTCCGCCCAGGGGCCGTCGACGAGCTCGCGGAAAAGGCAAAGATCGCCGGATATCTTGTCGAAATCCCAGCCTCGTTCCCGGGCCAATTCTCGCGAAGTTTTTTCGAAGCGGTCGTCTGGCTCCAAGCCCATTTCGATATACGTAATCTGCCGATAATTGCGCGTCATGTCCGAAAGCTGCTCGTAAAGAAACTTGGCATTGTCCTCGCCGTATTTCTCCACGAGCTGCTCGTAGGTTTGCCCCAGCCCACTTTCGCTTTGAATTGCATCTTCGACGAACTGCTGCACCCCATCGCCCCGTTCCACCCAGCCCGTAGTCTTAAAATACACGCCCGGATTTTCGTGGAAGTATTCCAGGTACCGCTCCTTACTGCCGAGAAAAAGAGTCATGCAATCGTGCGCCCGCGGCACGACTAACGGAATAGTGCGCGTAGCAAGATCCACCAGCCCGTTGTTACACAGTCCGTAACCGAGCAAAACGGCGTCGTACTGCGTCTCGTCGATCTCATCGATCGCCTTGAGCAGTTCCTGCTGCATCTTCTCCTGCCCGATATCGTGCAGACCCTTGGGCATAAATTTCACATCCACCCGATTAATCGACCGTGCCACCACGGCCGAAACCTCGCGGTAAAATATTTCACAAGCAATAAGAATCAAACGCAAAACAACAACTCCCTTTTCTATTCTTCGTCCTCTTCTTTCTCTTCTGTTCCCCCTTGCACTTCCGTGTCTTCGTGTTGATCACGCTTTTCCTCGTCGGCCACAAACCTATAGCCCGCATCACGAATCGTAAGAAAATAGACCGGCGCGGCCGGATCCGGTTCGAACATTTTGCGTAGGCGGCGGATGAACTGGTCGGGCGCGCGGGTGACCATCGAACCCGACATTTCCCAAACATTCTCCAACAGTTCATACCGTGGAATAACTCGCCCCTGATTTTCCACGAAGTACCGCAACAGTTTGATTTCCAGGTGAGTCATGCGTACGGGCTCATCGGCCACGGTAACCTCGAAAGTTTCGAAATTGATCTTGGCATTGCCGAACTCATACGACCGCAACGGTTCGGGCCGTGGAGCATCTTTCTTATTACGGCGGTCGTTCAGGCGCAGCAGATTCTTCACGCGGGACAAAAACTCGTCCAGATCGAACGGTTTCATCATGTACTGATCGGCGCCCACATCGAATCCGCGGGCACGATCCTCACTGAGCGTGCGGGCGCTGAGTATCAAGACGGGCATGTTGT
The DNA here is from genome assembly GCA_016934075.1 of Pirellulales bacterium. Lineage (GTDB taxonomy): Bacteria > Planctomycetota > Planctomycetia > Pirellulales > Thermoguttaceae > JAFGTN01. Next base: position 4,432 of record JAFGTN010000834.1, on the reverse strand, counting down.
TGCCGGCCTCGCGCAGTGCCTCGCAAACGGCATATCCACTCATTCCCGGCAGCATCAGGTCCAATATCACAAGTCCCACATCGCGGTTATTCTCGACAAACCTCAATGCCGCCGGGCCGTCGCCCACGGCCGTAACATGGTAGCCCTCGGCTTCCAGGTTATACTTGATGCCGGCCGCCAGATGCGCTTCGTCCTCGACGACCAGAATATGCTCACTCGTTTGGCTCATGCGTCAGTTCCTCCTTCACCTTCCGTCGCCGCAACGCCGCGATTGATCCTCTCGGCCTCAATGTCCGCGCCCGGCAAAACCACTTCGAATACCGTACCCGAAGCGCCCTCTCTATCGTGTACATATACCCGTCCCCGCAGCCGCTTGACCAGCGTCCGCACAATATACAGCCCCAATCCCGTGCCGGGACGATCGCGTTGCAACTCGAGTCCCAAACGTACAAAACGCCCGAAAACCTTACGGCGCATCTTCGGAGGGATACCCCGGCCGTTGTCTATCACCTTCACGGCGATTCGCCCTTCGGAACGCGGGCAGCATGTCACTTCGACTTCGGGTTGTTTGCCTGCATATTTTACGGCATTATCGATGAGGTTGCGAAAAATCATATCCAAATCTACACGCCGGGCATGTACCGTGCAAGGCAAGAGATCGAAGCGGACAGTTTGCGGATCGACCCGATAGCGAAGACAGACCGTTTCGGCACAATCTTGCAACAACGGCGCCAGCGGAACGTCTTCGAGATCGTCGCCCTTGGGCCGGGTTTCAACACGACCGGCATCCAGCATCTGGTCGGTAAGGTGATCGAGCCGTTCCACGTCCTCGAGCATGGCCCGCAAAAAACCTGCCTGTTGTTCGGCCGAGACAGTATGACGGTCCAGCGTCTGTAAATAAAGTTTCATCGAAGCAATCGGCGACTTGAGCTCGTGGGTTACACTATCGATAAAATTCGACTGACGGCGGTGAAGGTTGACGGCCTTGACCGAAAGACTCAAGTAGAGCGATACCCCAACTAGCAGTAAGACGTAAAAAACCGATCCCACCGAAAGAAAAATCCAGAATAATTCCGGTGAATCTTCGCTAGCCAAAGCCCCATAAATAGTGACCAGCACCCATCCCACGATGAGCACCACCAGCAAAACAATCATTGTCACGCCGAGTATGATCGGCAGTTTACGTGTAAACATCATTTCCTTTGCCTATCTTCCCTCGCTTGCGCTTCGGGTTAGTGTGTTCAGCGAGACCCGCTGTTTAAAAATCATCCGTGTTCAGGGCAATAAGTCATATACCCAACCCCATAATATAACTGGAAAACACGAAGTTTAGCGGGATTGTGACGGTCTAAATCTTGCTCTAATATCTAGCTTCATAATTATTACCGAGCTTTTACCTCGCTGATACACAGTCCGGGATTAATTATCCGAGAATTTATTTATAATGCGAAGCGACGCTTGGACAGAGTGCCGCACCATTGGGGGGAGCATGGCGGGCAACATAATGTTCGATCCTTCCAAAAACACTTACCCTGGCAAACATTCCGGAACAGACCTTCGCCGTTGGAACATGACGGCGCAATTACGACAGAGAAACGAATCATGATGATCAAAGCCAATAAAAACTTGCCCATTTTTTCGCAAACCGAAACAGATACACCCAAGCATCCGCTGGGTTCACGCGCGAAGGTCCTGCTCACCGGAGTATTCGGGCCTTATGCACAAGACGACGAATACGGCTCCCGCAAGCTAAATCCCATGGAGCTTTACCACAACCAGGTAACGCGAACCCAGGGCCCGTTCTCGCTAAGGATGTTCCATCGCAGTTGGGGCCTGATGATGATCCAGAACAATATTAAGGCGCCCTGCACGCTGTTGGATTTCCCCGTGCTGGATAGGTTTATCGAAGAGATCACAACTAGACAGTACGACATCATCGGTATCAGCAGCATCATCCCCAACCAGGGCAAGGTTCGCAAAATGTGCGAGCTGATCCGCCAGTATCAACCCGACGCCACCATCATCATCGGCGGACATATCGCCAACATCCCCGACCTCGACCAGCGCATCGACGCCGACCACATCGTCAAGGGGGAAGGCGTCGCCTGGTTCCGCCGCTTCCTCGGCGAAGACGATCAGCAGCCGGTTCGCCATCCCATCACCGTCTCGGGCATCGGTACCCGCAACGCGGGCGTAAGCTGCCCGGAGAAGCCGGGCGACGTGGCCGCCACCGTAATCCCCTCGGTGGGCTGCCCGCTGGGCTGCAACTTCTGTTCGACCTCGGCCATGTTCGGCGGCAAAGGCAAGTTCATCAGCTTTTACGAGACGGGTGATGAGCTGTTCCACGTGATGTGCCAGATGGAAAAAGAGTTACAAGTGCAATCGTTCTTCATGATGGACGAAAACTTTCTCTTCTATAAAAAGCGGGCGCTACGGTTGCTGGAACTGATGGAAGAGCACGGCAAGGCCTGGGCATTGTATGTTTTCAGTTCGGCCAATGTACTCAAGACCTACACCATCGAGCAACTCGTGGGCCTGGGCATCTCCTGGGTATGGATGGGACTGGAAGGCGAAGATAGCCAGTACAAAAAGCTGCACGGCATCGACGTCCCCAAGATGGTTAAGGAACTGCAATCACACGGTATCCGCGTGCTGGGCTCGTCGATCATCGGCCTGGAAGAACATACGCCGGAAAACATCGATGCGGCCATCGACTATTCGGTGGCCTATAACACCGACTTCCACCAGTTCATGCTCTACACGCCCATCCCCGGCACGCCCCTGCACGCCGAGTTGAGCGCCAAGGGTGTTATGAAGGACGAAAGCACATTCGATCCCGGTGATATCCACGGACAATTGATCTTCAACTACCACCACTCCAATATCACCGACGGCCAGGAAGGAGAATACATGCTGCGGGCATTCGACCGCGACTTCGAGGTCAACGGTCCCAGCGTACTGCGTATCGCCCGAACGACTTTGACGGGCTGGCAGCGCCACAAGAACCACCCCGACAAGCGCGTGCGTGCCCGCTTCGCTTTCGAGGCCAATGAACTGAAAACTACCTATTCGGCCCTGGCCGGCGCGGCCGTACACTACTATCGCGACAATCCGACCATGCAAGCCAAGATGAAGGCCCTGCGCGACGACCTCATCCGTGAGTTCGGCCTGCTGGCACGATTGGCTTCGCTCTTCGGTCGTTTCTGGGTCTCGCGAAAGATCCAGCAGGAAGAAAAACGCCTGGCCGAGGGCTGGACCTACGAACCGCCCACATTCTACGAGCGAAATGCTCACTGCACCGACAATCCCAAAGCCGCCCCGTGCAGAGCCGCCACTCCATTAACGGCCCAGCAACCGGTCACCCCTTCGCGCATCGCGGGCAAGCACCAACTCTCGCCCACGAAAAAGGATGACGCTGTGACGGTGGGGTGATAAAATTATCATTTACAGATAATCATTATCCGCCAGAACAGTCGCACACAAAATACCACTTGCCATCGCCCTTAACTGGGAACTTCAGCATACCCGATGCGTATTCCGCCTTGATCTCTTCGTCCGCTTCGCCCATTCGGACACCTTGAAGAAGTACTTTCGGATTTTTCAATCCGGGAATCGGCAGACTCAGTTCGCCGGCGCCATTCGCGAAAACAAGATAGACGGCGCCGTCCGCGACGCTTTGTTCCTTTGGCACGGGTGCCCAACTCACCAGCGGCATGATTTTATCCGCAAACACGTAAGTTCTTCCATCCACTTCGATCCGATCGCATTGCTGCCCGGCAAAACCAATCAGGTTGCCCGTCTGGTTCATGCGAAAAGTCACGGCGTGCCGGCCGCTGTAGGTGACCTCGTGGCCTTCGACTTTGAATTTATCTAATGACATCTGGTCGTCGGGCAGTTTCACGCGTGCCATGATCTTGGCATCACTCTCGGCATCGCGATGGAATCCGCCCGGCCATTGCTCCTCGACGTTTTTCAAATGCGGCGCGATGGAAATGGCCCCGTTCGGGAACCGGCACGTAAACAGATCCCCGCTCCGTGATATAACTTCCGTATTGTCGTTGATGCCCACGTAACGGCCGCTGGACGGATATACCCCCAAGGCCAAAAGGATCTCGAACCATGTCTTCACATCCCGCCCCAGGCTGGCCGACTGATCGTCGCGAGGACGAAATCCCAAGGTTGTTACGCTCCCACGACCCAATTTGCGATGTGCTCCCACAATCCATTTTCCACTCCGAGCAACGGGTTCGGCATCGAGCATCTGTAGAGGATAAACGCGGTCGGGCAACAGTTCGGTGACCACATTGAAAGGTTTTACCTTGCTCAGCTTTCCGGAAAAAGTGACCTGAAATCCCGGTGCCGGACGGCCATCCTGTGCCAGGGGAGTATAACGCACGCCCGTCAACGCTTCCCAGGCTTTACCGACATCCCG